>JAXHSZ010000128.1:0-24287 GCA_034190725.1 Thermodesulfobacteriota bacterium | reverse complement strand
TTTCCAATACTCCGATGACGACTCCGCCGATCATTGCACCGGCGATACTATCCAATCCTCCCAAGACAGCTGCGGGCAGGGCCTTCAACCCGATAAAATACAGGTTTAGGTTGAGAAGATTTATATTTGCCAGGAAGATGCCAGCTATGGAGGTTACAACCGTCGCTATAATCCAGGATACGGCCACAACTCTTTTTACGCTTATGCCCATAAGAAATGCAACATCCTGGTCATTGGCCGTTGCTCTCATGCCCACACCAATGGTGGTATATTTAAAAAATCCCAGGAATATTGTCATAACAACAATGGCTATTATAAGAGCCCACAGATGCACATGGGAGACCGCGATGGTGCCGAGCATCAATGGTTCCTCTGAAAATGGCCCTGGGAACACATAGTTTAAAGGTCCCCAGATCATTCCTATGATGCTTCGAAAGACCGTTCCCAAACCGATGGTGATCATGACGATGGAGAGTATGGGCTCACCGAGCATGGGCCTCAAAATGGCTATCTCAAGCAAGATACCTAATACTGCAGAAAAGACCAGGGTCATAAGGAAGGCCGGAATATAGGGAATATTGTAAGTCGTGATGAGGGTAAAACAAAAATAGGCTCCGAGCATCATAAGCTCGCCTATGGCAAGGTTAAGCACATCTGTGGCCTTGTAGATGAGGACAAAGCCCAAGGCGATGAGGGAGTACACACTTCCAACAGTGATTCCGCTTACCACTAGTTGGCCCAGAAATTGCAATTGTTCAATCATTTTTCCTCCTTCTTTTACTCAAATGAAAACCAGAGACTATTCATATTTCTCGACCTGATTTGTATACTTCATCAATCTCAGCCTTGTACATTGTGCGGATTGCCGCCCTTCTCACCTTCTGAGTAGCAGTCAGTTCGTCTTCATCATGGTCCAACTGTTTTGCAAGCAAGAGGAATTTTTTAATCTGTCTGTCGTATGCGAGGGATTTGTTCACATTTCTTATCTCGTCGGCAATGAGGTCGTATACCTCCGGTCTCGTTGAGAGACTCTTAAATGTTGTATACGGTATCTTGTTGTTCATAGCCCACTTTCCCACATTCGGATAGTCTATCTGGATAAGGCAAGTGAGGTATTCTCTTCCTTCACCTATTAATATTGCTTCCATTATAAGAGGGCTGAACTTCAGTTTGTTTTCCAACTCATCAGGTGCTATAAGTTTGCCATCAGAGGATATGAACACATCCTGCCTTCTGCCCAGAACGTGAAGATACCCTTCATCGTCCATCCTCACAAGGTCAGCGGTACGCATCCATCCATCCCCCTTTGCCTCCTCTGTTGCTTCGGGATTTTTATAGTACCCTTTAAACATGGCGGGAGTTTTAACTATGAGTTCCCCTTCCTCTGTTATCTTGTGTTTAACTCCCGGCAATATCTTGCCTGCTGTCCCGACCCTGAATGCTTTTCCGGAGTGTGTGGTGACAAGACCGATCTCCGTCATTCCATAGAGCTCTCTCAGTTTAATGCCGATGGAGTAAAAGAATTTGTTCATTTCAGGTGCAACTGCCGCACCACCTGTATACATAATTCGCGTCCTCAAAAAACCCAGATGGTCTTGCAATGCTCTGAAGCAAATTATATGTGCAATGAAGTTGAGAAACTTCCAGTAAAATGGTACCTTTTGCTCTTTTTGGTCAAAATCGCATATTTTATATCCAATAGGCATTGCGATTTTATAACATAGCCTCTTGAACCAGGTTGCATCCTGCATCTTTATCTGGATTGTAGAACAGAGATTCTCGTATATCCGTGGCACCGCCAAGAAGAAAGTTGGGGATATCTCCCTGATGTTTTCCTGCACTGTCGAGGTATCCTCTGCAAAGTTCACTGTACAGCCTAAATGAACAGGTATAATTACGGACATGAGTCTTTCTATAGCGTGATTCAGGGGAAGGAAAGACAGAACCGTGTCGGTCTCATAAACCGGGTTAACCTGGGTCAGCCCTGCCAGAAGATGTTTTATAGTATCATGTGTATACATAACCCCTTTGGGCTTGCCGGTTGTTCCTGATGTGTAAAGCATCATATTCACATCATCCGGTTCAACTTCATCCATTCTCCGCTGGAAGAGGGAAGGTTCTTTTCCATCAAGTTCCCTGCCCATCTCTACAACGTCGTAAAAGCTGATAATAAAGGGATCATTGTAATGCCGAAGTCCTTTCATATCCATCACAATGCACTTTAAGAGATGGGGTTGTCTGTCTCTAAACTCGAGCACTTTATCGGTCTGTTCCTGATCTTCAGCGACTATGAACTTGGCCTGGCAGTTATCGACAATATACCTGACTCCTTCAGCGTAGTCGATTGAATAGATTCCTACTGTAACTCCCCCGGCACACTGCACTCCAATATCAGCGTATACCCATTCCTTACAGTTTTCACCGATTATGCATACGTTGTCATTCTTTTCGAGCCCCAGGCTTATTAATCCTAGAGAAAAATGCTTTACTTGTTCTCCATATTCTTTCCACGTGATCTCATGCCAGATACCATACTCCTTTTCCCTCAAGGCTACTTTCTTGTCTCCATACTTCTTTACTTGTTCATAAAATTTGTGGGGAAAAGTATCCTTTATCATTAAAATCCTCCTCTCAATCTTCTTCAACCCGTCTGCCGACCACAAGGTCCTCTGAGCCCAGATAGGCTTTGATGACCTCGGGATCGTTTTGGACTTCCTCGGCCGTTCCCTCAGCTATCTTCTCACCGAAGTCTATGGCAGTCACCCTGTGAGAGATATCCATCACGACTCCCATGTCATGCTCCACTACAATACAGGTTATTCCCAGTTCTTCATTTATGTCCAGGATAAACCTGGCTATGTCCTCCGTCTCTTCCAGGTTCATCCCTGAGACAGGTTCGTCCAGCAAAATGACTTTTGGGTCCATTGAAAGCGCTCTGCCCAATTCCACCCGTTTCTGGGTTCCAAAAGGGAGGTTTCTCACATATTGCTTTCTCACATCTTGCATCTCTAGAAAGTCCAGTATCCATTCAACTTTCTTTCTATGTTCTATCTCCTGACGCTGGGCTTTTCCCAGATATATTCCTCCTGCTATAGCTCCACAATTAATGAGATGATGCCTTCCCAGCATGAGATTATCAAGGACCGTCATATTTCTGAAAAGCTCCACATTTTGAAAAGTCCTGGCAATCCCCAGGCCTGAGACCTGGTGAGCATGGAGTTTCAGGATATCATGACCTTCAAAAACAATACTCCCTTTGTGGGGGGTATATACCCTGCTTATACAGTTATAAATGGTTGTTTTTCCAGCTCCATTGGGGCCTATAATGGAGTAAATTTCTCCTTTTTTTACTCCAAAGCTTACACGATCCAGGGCCACGATCCCGCCGAAATTAATACACAGGTCTCTTATCTCTAATTGGTATTCATTTGACTCCTGGTGCATATCCAACTCCTTTTTTACTCCTTCACAGTAATTACGATAATTACAATTCTTCTAACCGAGCCACCTTTTCCTCCTCTTGTAATGCTTTACATCTTTGTAACTTTTCTTTTGAGCATCCTCGGTGAGGCCAAGGTAGAATGTTTTCACATCTTCGTTTTGTATCAATTTGTCGCTCTTGTCGTCCATAACGATCTTCCCATTCTCCATGATATATCCATATGATGATTGACTGAGGGCAACATTTGCATTCTGTTCTACCAAAAGGATACTCACCTTTTCTTCTTTGTTAATCCTCACGATGATGTCAAATATCTCTCTGACAACCAAGGGTGCCAGACCGAGAGATGGCTCATCCAGCATCATGAGCTTCGGCTTTCCCATCATGGCCCTGGCAATAACCAACATCTGCTGCTCCCCTCCGCTGAGAAAGCCTGCACGTTGATTTATTCTCTCTTTGAGAAGAGGAAACAACTCCAGCATGAAGTCATAATCCCTCTTTACGTTACCGTCCTTTCGGGTGAACGCTCCAACTCTAATATTCTCGTCGACTGTAAGATCATCAAATACCCTTCTTCCTTCCGGAACCTGACATATTCCCATCTTCACAATCTGTTCGGCGCTTTTCCCGTTTATTTTTACACCACCAAATTCTATACTTCCTTCTTCTATCTCTCCATTCTGAGATTTCAGTATGCCTGATATAGCCTTGAGTGTAGTGCTCTTTCCGGCGCCATTGGACCCCAACAAGGCAACAATCTCCCCCTCAGGGACATCGAAGGAAATACCCCTCACAGCGGCTATTACGTCATTGTACACTATCTCAACGTTGTTTAATACTAGCATAGTGAATCCATCTCCCTCCTTCTTAATTCCCCAAGCTTCCCTCTGGTTTGAACGTACGGAAGATTATGGGAAGTATCATTAACTCATTGTCCATCCATAAATGGTTATTTACCGCAATCTCTGCGTCAGATTCAGATTTTAGTCCTTAAAATACACAATAAAACACTGTGGTTAAAATCTTCATCCTTCTTGACCTGCCAAGAAAAAAATCTCCTTCCAGGATGGACATTAATTCAATAAATGGTTGATACATGATATACATGTATCTGTATGGATTTTCATTTTTTGACTCGATAGGACTATTTACGAAAAGCCGTTTAATCTTTTAAAACGCAAAGGAGAAAGGTGAATAAGAGGAGAAATGAGAAATGTAAATACCAGCTCGAAATGGGACATCCCTTTCTTTCGTGGTGATCCGAATAGTGAGTGACCATCCATTAATGGTTATTTTCCGCAGTCTCTGGGTCAGACTCAGATGTAGGGGGCACATTGTAATGTCCTCCTACATATCTAAATGTATTGCTTTGATCAAAATCTTCGTCTTCTTTGAACTTGCAGATGAATATATCATTTCTAGATGAACTCCAGCTCATTAAGTATCGGCTTTGTAAATATTTCATATAATATAATTTTGAATCAAAGATTAGCCTTAGCCTATAATATAAAACTTGTTTCATGTCAAGAAGAAATTTTATACATGAAAACGGTTTTACAAATCAGTAATGTTTTTTAAACTTTCCTCCTGTCATCCACCAAAGGCGCATCTTCTGGAAATGTACCTTTTTTGACCAATTCAATTTCCGGGGTCACACGTATAGCAGTCTTTAGGTCGTTTATCAATCTTGTTTTCATCCCTGTAACGTCAACTTCTTTTTCGCGCTCAATCATTACAGTTAATTCATCCTTTATCTTTGGTCTTTCTACGATTATTTGATATTTCCCCAATTCTGGATAATTATCGAGTATATTGTCTATTTGTCTGGGGGATATGAACATACCTTTTATTCGTGGTATGTCGCCCACACGACCCAGGATCCGTTTTAATCTCGGTGTCGTTCTCCCGCAGGGACATGGTTCTAGATTCAAACCTTCTGTGATGTCTCCTGTTCGATATCGTATGATGGGCATAGACTTCCTTACGAAATCGCACCCACATATTTCTCCACTCTCCCCTTGAGGTACGGGTTTGCCAGTTTGAGGGTCCAATATCTCAACGAAGATATCCGGATCCAGATGCATGCCGCCACCTTCGAGACATTCAGCTCCAACTATCCCTAAGTCTGCCGTTCCATAGAGTTCCCGGACTTCCGCACCAAAGGATTCCCCCAGAGCCTTTTTCCCTGCTTCTGTTCTTACTTCGCCAAATACATGTACCAGTCTGATAAAGAGATCTTTGTCCGGATCTAGCCCCATCTCCTTTGCCGTCAATGCCAATTGCTGACAAAATGTAGGAAAGCCAAAGAGTATAGTGCATTTGGTTAATCTCATCAGTTCTATATGGGTTTGGGTCATACCCACTCCACCCGGAAGCACGGTACACCCAGCCCTTTGCATGGCGTCATCCAAAAGTTTACCTGCGATTACCCAATTATAATTTACAGTGCAATCAGTGATATCATCTTTACGAGCACCCATGGTAAAGAGTGCTCTGGCTGCGCCTTCCACCGTATACCTCCAATCTTCAGGCATAAAAGGATAGATGATCGGACCCGGAGCGTAAAATATCTGGGTAAGATTCTTTGGGTCAACTGCAAGAAGATCCCCAAATGGTGGATTTTGTGCTTGAATTTCTATTATTTTAGGTTTTGAGATGAAGGGCACAGCGTCCTGATAATTCTCAATGTTCTGAATATCTTCAGGCCTCACACGGGCCTCATCGAAACTCTTCTTGTAGTAAGGAGAATTTTCATATGCATACTGCAACTGTCTTTTTAATCTATCGAATTGATACTCATTCAATCTCTCCTGAGATAAAGTTTCTAGTTCCTTACTCCAGTACATATCATCCTTTTCCATCCAGGACCTCCCCCCCCTATAGTTTAATAAGTGTCCATCAATTAATGAGACATTCTCCGTAATATCTGTGTCAGAATCAGATGTAAAAGCACATTTCAAAGTAGCCCTGTCTAACCAATGTATTCCTGTGACTCAAATCTTCATCTTACCCTGACCTTGCAGAAAATATCTCACCAGCAATGGATGGATACTGTTTACTAATTTTTACTAATTTATATATAAGTAGTCTCCGAACGAAAACTGTCTTTTTCGCCAATCTCTGCGTCAGATATAAATTTAATCCTCAAAATACCCGATGTATTCCTGCGGTTAAAATCTTCGCCTTCCTTGACCTTGCAGAAAATAATTCGTTTCTGGATGGACACTAAGTAAATAAAAAACAGGTCATTCACTGTCTTTTATTACAATGATCAGTCCCACGGTTTCTTTTTTGTAACTAATTATAATATAAAACTATTCCAGTCAAGTTAAAAATAGTCGATGTTCTCCTCAAAGCTTTCTTGACAAACAGAGTGGAAAGAATTGGCGATACTCCTTCCTGAAAAATTCACAATACTGTTTTCTAGAGTATCCCACTTCATTGATGTATAATTATATTAATAACTTAAGTTAAATAGATTGTTTCAGAAATTAGGGAAAAGACAGGACTTTAAATTGTATCCTGCAGTTTTGAAATAGTAAATTTTTCGTGGAGAATAATAAGGACAAATAATTTCGGTTGCAATTACAGTGCAAAATAGATATAGATGTGTTAATTTAAATCATAAATATGAGGGATGATGAGTGGAGAATTCTGTTGCAAATAATGATGACTGTAACATGTATTTCCCCTGGAAAAGAGAATTAACACTTTACAGATGGAGGTTAATATGAAAAAGGTTGCCATAGTAGGTTGTGGCGCTTATATGGACAGTGGTTACGGATGCCCTGGTGAATGGCGATGCCTTAAAGCGGCAGCTCTCGGGGAGCACAGTTTCGATGAAGCGTCTCAGGTAATTGCCCTTTTAAGGTGTGAATGCCCCGGTCGAACAATTGTTCCTAACCTTGGAATGGCCATGAAACTCTCCGAGATGAAACCTGATGTTATTCATCTCAGCACATGTTTAGCAAACGCTAAACCGGGATGTCCTTACGGGAGTGCCGAAGAATTTAAAGAAATTCTGGAAGGTAAGACAGGTATAAAAGTTATATTGGGAACTCATGACTATCACTGATGAAAAAATGCCAAGGGAGAGTTTTTATGTTCCATTATGCTTCAATTCTTCTCCTGTTTACCAAAGAATATAACTTGATTTTGTCTCACTCTTTGATAAATACCAAAACAATAGATGCATAAATACACCAAAAGTTTTGAGCAATTGTGGAAAGTGTCTCATTTATTTCCGTCTTGACATGGAAACAAGTTTCAGCTATAGTCCACTCTATTGAGGACACGTGTCCATCCGGAAAGTGATACTTTCTGCAAGGTCAAGGAAGAAGATTTTTGCGGGAATCCATTGGGTAAGTAAGGGTACTTTGCATGCGCCATTGCATCTGAGTTTACTGCAGATTTTTGGAAAAAAGTCATTTATGGATGAGCACTCGTGCTCAGGATTTCTATTAAGATAGGAGGTATCGGATGGCAGATTTCTACATCAATATCTTTCTGGACGACGAAAAGCTGAAGAAGATTGAAGAAGTTGGACTCGCTGATCACGTCAAGGAAATAGATGGCAAGAAAGCGGTTCAAGTTGGCATCACCAAGAAGGAGCACAAGAAGCTTTGTAAAGGTTTTCCTGAGTTGACCACTGATTCTTCAAATGCCTGCGTTCTTCCGGAAGAAGCGGAGAATACATTGATGGGGTTCATTTTAGACATGAAGACCCTCGATGTAATGAAAGCTGCAATTATGAAACTCTACAATCCCCTGGCAGGGAAAGATGTTCGTTCAAGGGTGCATTAGATAAATTTGAATGGACTGTAGTATTGCGCCATCGTGCATAACTGATATGCTCACATACTTCGTTTGGGGGAATTGGTCTTCGTGGTCAATTTCCCCAAATTTTTTATAAAAGTCGGTTTCGTCTCACGCATACTCCCTTATGACTGACATTTTGACTTTTTTATTTGCGTTGGAAGACGGAATGCTGAAACAATAATATCGAATCGTAATAGTAGGCTTTTTAAAAAGAGTCATATTTACGGCAATATAATATTAATCCATGGAGACTCTCATCGAAGTGAGAGTAAAGTATTTTTTCTCAATTCAATTGACTTGACATTCTCCATTCCGACCTATTTACTGTCACAGTAATTATATAAAGCATTTCCCTGTTCTTTTTTTACATTCACTCAGGCGCTTATACCGCAAACGAATTTAAAATCTAATCACCATGAAGTTTGAAGGTAGCTTTCCATTTACATCGCAATTGAATGAATAAATAATGCACAAAATCAAACATCCCAGTCTTGTCTCATTCCTGTTTATGACTATTTTTCAAGATATCCGCATCAACCCAGATCTAAGGCACATTCCAATATGCTTCTATTTGCCCAATGTAATCAGCAGTCAAAATTTTAAATTTTCTTTGTTTTGAAGAAATATTTTATTCCTGGACAGAAATATCCGTTTTCTCGATCCACGCATAATCATTATTTCAGACTGTAAAGAATCCAGTAAGCATAAATTATTCTTTTGCAGAATAAAAAAGTATTGACTTTTTAAAGGTGTAGTGGTATCCTGTATTTGGAAAATGATGAATGAGTATTCATTCAACCCATTTTTCTAGCCAAAATAAAATACCTTAGTCATTAATATTTCAGGATACTCTTCGTTTGTTCCAATACTCCATTATTAAAGAGAGCCGACAAATTTACTGCCCCTGCGAAAAAAGTATTGACTTTTTAAAGGGGCAGTGGTATTTAGGGCAAGCCCTGAATCAGTGAATGAGTATTCATTCAATAGTTTTTTTATGTCTGTAATGAAGTACACGAATGTCAATTTGTTCAAATAGGAGTGAATACTTATATGGGTGAATTGTCCTCAGAAGACGAGAAAAGAAAGAAAGCCATCTTTGACGGAATGTCAGCAAAGAGGCAGAAGAAAATCCAAGAGAAAGGGTATGATAATTGGGATCCTTTTGTACTGCCAAAAGACCCGATCGATATCAGAACAGATCAGAACAGACATTCTGCAGTAGCTCTGACTGGGAAGTTTCTCCAAACCTGCAGTCATGAAGAGTACAGCAGAGTCTATGGACAAGGAGTGTGGGAAATCTGTATCGGAATCATCAGTGGTAATGAGAGATACAGGGCGATGTATGAATTCTCCTGCTGGTATAAGGACTTTCTCAAAGAGGGTGAGTTGTGATGGAAGAGATCCCCATTGAAGAGCATATCGATGATCTGAAACAGAAATTGAAGGAGAACCCGGGATGTGCTCTCACACATTACAACCTGGGAGTTGCCTTTGTAAAACAGCACAGATGGGACGAGGCCATATCTGAGTTCAATGAAGCCATAAATGAAAGTCCTCGTATGGTTGAAGCATATATCAACCTGAGCGGGATATACTTCCATAGGGGTGAGATGGAAGCGGGTATAGCCATCTGTAAAAAAGTTATTGAATTCAGACCTGATTTTGCAGTTGCATACGGAAATATAGGATTTGCCTATTTGCAACAAGGAGAGGTTGAAAAAGCGATAGACATGCTCAGGATGGCAGTGAAGAAAGATCCCAAATTTGTTCAGGCCTTGACCAGCCTTGGGAGTGCTTATTTCATTCAGGGGGAAATCGAAGAGAGTATTAAAAGCAGTCAAAAGGCGCTCGAAATTGCCCCGAACTTTGCTGTGGCGCATAATAACCTGGCCATTGCCTATCTTGAAAAGGGAGAGTTCGATAGATCTGTGGAACATTGTGATAAAGCGATAAGTTTTGGATATGAAGTACACTCTGACCTTTTAAAGAATCTGGAAGCATATCGAACTTAGACATTCATCTCACATGAATGAAAATTGCTATTTCCCACAATTTTTGCGTCAGGCTCAGATTTTAATCGTAAAAGTACTCTCTGTGTTCCTGCGATGAAAATCTTCGTTTTCCTTGGAATTGAAAAACAAGCAAATTTTCGTTCAGGCACTCATTAGACATTTAAGAGAATTGATTTGAATGAAATCTGGAGATTGAAGTCTTTGGGGAGGGGGTGAAGAGATTATTTAGACTCAATAAAATATATGAAAGAACAGAGTGATTACTTTTGAATAACTCAATGAATGGAGGTAGTTTTAATGGCAAAACATAAGACCCCTATGCTCGATGAGCTGGAAAAGGGAAAGTGGCCAAGTTTTATATCTGATATGAAACAGGAGGCAGAATCCAGGGAAAAAACGAATGTGGATTTGCAGGCCCCGAAGGAATGTGTCGATGATCTTCTGGGCCTTATGGAACTCACGTATGAAGACAAAGTGGTCCATTGGAAACACGGCGGGATCGTGGGTGTCTTTGGTTATGGTGGTGGCGTCATCGGCAGATATTGCGACCAGCCTGAACAATTTCCCGGGGTAAGAGACTTCCATACGCTGCGGGTGAATCAACCGTCAAGTAAATTCTATTCCACAGAATATCTGAGGCAAGTATGTGAGTTATGGGAAAGGCGGGGAAGCGGCCTTACCAACATGCACGGCTCTACAGGTGATATCATATTACTCGGTACGACAACACCTCAGTTGGAAGAGATCTTCTGGGAACTTACCCATAACCTTGACCAGGATCTTGGGGGTTCAGGCTCCAACTTGAGAACACCATCCTGTTGTATTGGGAAGGCTCGCTGTGAATTTGCCTGTTATGATACCCAGGCTGTCTGTACAGACTTCACCATGGAATACCAGGACGAGTTGCACAGGCCTGCATTTCCATACAAGTTCAAGTTTAAGTTCGATGGTTGTCCTAACGGTTGCGTAGCCTCCATTGCCAGGGCCGACATGTCGGTTATCGGTACATGGAAAGACGATATCCGTATAGATCAGGATGCTGTTAAGGCATATACCGGAGGAGAACTCAAACCCAATGGAGGAGCTCATGCCGGACGTGATTGGGGAGCATTCGATATCCAAAAAGAGGTCATCGATCTCTGCCCGACGAACTGTATGGCATGGGATGGGAACAAACTGAAGATTGACAATAAAGAGTGCACTCGTTGCATGCATTGTATCAATGTGATGCCCAAGGCACTGAGGATCGGAAAGGATACAGGTGCTTCAATACTCTTTGGTGCAAAGGCCCCTATCTTAGAAGGTGCTCAAATGTCCACATTAACAGTCCCATTCATGAAGATAGAGGAGCCATATGAGGAGCTGAAGGATCTTGTTGAGAAAGTCTGGGATTACTGGTCAGAAGAAGGTAAAAACCGGGAACGTCTGGGTGAGTTGATACAGAGAGAGGGCTTTCAAAAGTTCCTTGAGGTTTGCGAACTCGATGCCGACCCTCGAATGATCCAGGAACCCCGATCGAATCCTTACATCTTCTGGAAGGAAGAGGATGTTCCAGGAGGATGGGAGCGGGATATTAATGAATTCAGGAAAAAACATCAGAGATAGGAGGTTTTGTGAATGGGCTATGATCCAAAAGATCCATTAAAGGATAGAATAACTGATATCGGTCCGAGAGATTATAAAGAGTTTCTGCCCTCAGTAATTAAGGAGAACTACGGAAAATGGCTATACCATGAAATTCTCGAGCCAGGTGTCCTTGTGCATGTTTCAGAGACAGGCGCAAAGGTCTACACTGTGAGGGTTGGTGGATGCAGGCTCATGAGTGTGACCCACATCCGTGAAATATGTGAGATCGCTGACAAACATTGCGACGGATATTTGCGATTCACGACTCGTAATAATGTTGAGTTCATGGTTGATGATGAATCGAAGCTGAAGCCTCTGATGGAGGATCTGGAAAGCAGAGAGTTTGCGGGAGGATCCAAAAAGTTCCCAAGAGGAGGCACTGGCGCTGGTCTTACAAACATCGTCCATACACAGGGCTGGCTCCATTGTCACACACCGGCAATAGATGCATCTGGTGTTGTAAAGTGCGTGATGGATGAACTGTATGAGGATTTCCAGGATATGAGGTTCCCTGCACAGGTCAGAATATCCCTTGCATGCTGCCTCAATATGTGCGGTGCTGTTCACTGTTCCGACATCGCTATTCTCGGTATTCACCGTATGCCGCCAATGCTTGACCATGAGCATCTGGATAATATGTGTGAGATACCTTTGGCAATCGCTGCATGTCCCACCGGGGCGATCAAACCGGCTACCGTGGACGGTAAAAAGAGCGTTGCAGTCAAGAACGAGAGATGCATGTTTTGTGGGAATTGTTATACCATGTGTCCCAGCATGCCCCTGGCTGATGAAGAGGGCAGTGGCGTTGCCCTTCTGGTTGGTGGCAAGATATCCAACAGAATCACAGAACCAAAGTTTTCTAAAGTCGTTGTTCCTTTCCTTTACAATGAGCCTCCCCGATGGCCCTCAACCGTTGACGCTATTAAGAAGATACTCAATGCATATGTAGATGGTGCACAAAAGTATGAGCGCCTTGGTGATTGGGCTGAAAGGATCGGCTGGGAGAGGTTCTTTGAGAAGACAGGCCTTCCATTTACAGGGCATCTTATTGACGATTATCGTTTTGCCTATACAACATGGCGTCAGAGTACGCAGTTTAAATTCTAATTGAAAGGCAACAGTTCATGGGGATCAGTGACAATCCATCTCTGACTCATATGGACCTTTTACGAAAAGAGGTGTCGAATGGGTGTTGAAGAGGACAAACAACTTGTAGTTGATACATTAAAGTCAAAGAAAGGCAAGACGAAGTTTTATCTCAAAGATTTCAATAAGATATTTCCTGATAGAAAGCCAAGGGAAGTGAAGAAGCTTGTCAATGCGATGGTAAGTGAAGGGATCCTTGAGTACTGGTCAAGTGGGAGTACTACATTGATCGGGTTAAAGGGTGCCGGAAAACAACACGATGCCGAGGCCAGGGAAGAATAAAGTTATGGCTATAGATTGCCCCAGGATAGCCTTCTCCGCTTTGCGAGGGAACTCAGGCAAGACTTTAATAACCGTCGGCTTGACAGCGCAACTTCGCAAGCAGGGGAAGGTGATTTCTCCTTTCAAAAAGGGGCCGGATTATATAGATGCAGCATGGCTAGGATTGGCTGCAGCCCGCCCTTGTTATAACCTGGACACCTTCTTGATGGGAAAAGAGGGGGTACTCTCTTCTTTTTTCATCCATACGGATCAGACTGATTGTGCTCTAATTGAGGGCAATAGGGGTCTTTTTGACGGCTCGGATGTTCCGGGAAGATGCAGTACAGCTCAACTCGCTAAACTGCTCCGAATACCGATTGTGTTGATTGTAGACTGTAGCATGGCAACCCGTACCATTGCTGCATTGGTCCTTGGTTGTCAACACTTTGATCCCGAAATTGACTTGAAGGGAGTAATCCTCAATCGTATAGGAGGAAGCAGACACGAATCTGTCATACGTACTGCAATCCACGAGAGTTGCGGTATACCTGTTCTGGGAGCTATTCCAAAGATAAAGGGAGTAACTTTCCCGGAGAGACACATGGGGCTGGTTCCCCCCAGTGAGCACCCTGGAGCTTTAAAGGCTGTGGATGAGTCTGCAAAGATAGTCGAACAGTACATAGATGTAGAAGGAATTTGGGAAGTTGCAGTAAATGCCCAGTCATTGAGTCTTCTTCAGCCTGTCTCAGGCCTGGAAAAAAGGGAACTCCCTTTCAATGAGTCAAAAAGGCCAAGAATTGGTTTCATCAGGGATTCTGCTTTTTGGTTTTACTATCCTGATAATCTGCAGGCTCTGGAAGACCTGGGTGCTGAGATGGTGCAATGCAGTGCTTTATTACAGGATGAACTTCCTCCTCTGGATGCCCTTTACATAGGAGGTGGATTCCCTGAGACCCATGCGGAAGCTTTGGCCAAGAATGTCAGTTTTCGAAGGTCTCTTCGGAGAGCAGTGGAAGACGGACTCCCTGTTTACGCAGAGTGCGGAGGATTCATGTACTTGGGGGAAAAGCTTATCATTGAAGATAAGACATTTCCCATGGTTGGTGTCTTTCCTTTGACCTTTGCTCAGGGAAAAAGACCTCAGGCTCATGGATATTCCATTCTGGAAGTAGAGCACCTCAATCCTTATTTCGAGGCAGGAAAGATCCTTTTCGGACACGAGTTTCACTATTCCAAAATCCTGGACAGTAATGAAGACACTGTTGCTTTTGCACTGAAAGTCAATAGAGGATATGGTATTGATGGAAGAAGAGAAGGACTTTGTTATAAGAATGTCCTGGCTACATATTCCCATCTCCATGTCTCAGGAACAGAAGTATGGGCTCTAGGACTTTTCGACCAGGCCGTTCAGTATAGAAAGAGGTCAGATAAGAAGAGAGAAACCTCATCCTTGCATGGAAAGCAATTCCCTGTTGCTCTCAATTTCTGAGAAGTGAAAAATGGTTACCGAAGAATGGAAGATGTACGAGTTGCTGCTGTTATGATGAGTTCAGTTGTGGGAAGAACGTCTGATAATCTGGTGAAGATAGAAACATTCGTAAAGAAGGCCGCTTCACAGGGGGTTCAAATCATTTGCTTTCCTGAAGCCAGCATAACCGGCTACAGTATTCAGGAAACAATTGGTGCCTATGCTGAATCGGTCCCTGGCCCAAGTAGTGATGTTCTGATCAGTCTTTCCAAGTCTACGGGTTTGACAATATTGTGCGGGTTGATAGAAAAGGATAGAGGTGGTAACCTTTTTATCAGTCATATTGTTGTTTCTCCCGAGGGACTTGGAGATGTTTACCGGAAGCTCCACCTTGCCCCTCATGAGGACAGGATATACACTCAAGGGAGTGTACTGCCTACCTATCAACGTGGCAATGTTGCTTTTGGTATTGAACTCTGCTATGATACACATTTCCCGGAATTGACAACTGTCTTGGCGTTACGAGGAATTGACATTTTATTCCTTCCATATGCCTCTCCGCAAGAGACATCAGTTGAAAAACGTGAGCGATGGTTGCGATACCTACCGGCACGTGCTTATGATAATAGCATATTTGTTGTGGCATGCAATCAAGTGGGATGCTATGAAGCAGGTGGTGAGTTTCCGGGTGTAGTTCTGGTGCTGGACCCAAAAGGGAGAATCATATCAGAAGCTTGCAATGATGAAGAAAAAATTGTTGTAACGGATTTAAAGGAAGCCAGTCTTGCAGAGGTAAGAAAGAGCGAGATGGGTTTATTCATGAATCATCGTCGCCCAGAGATCTACAGTGAAATCACATTTTTGCAGAGCACTCGCAAAATGTATGATTCTGGTGCGCTTGATTATAATTAAAGAGATTTATTTCAAAGAAAAAAGGAGGTAAGGAGTATGCCAACGTTGGAACTTGGAGAAAACAAATATGAGGTTGATGAAGATGGCTTCTTGCAGGAGCTTGATAAGTGGAGTCCCCAGTTTGCCCAGGATTACGCTCCATTGGAAGGTATTGAGGGAGAATTGACTGATGATCACTGGAAGCTGATCAACTACATACGCGACTACTATGCAGAGTATGGAATTGCCCCTATGATCAGAAAGCTGTGTAAGGATACCGGTTTTAAACTGAAGTACATATATGAGATGTTTCCATCTGGACCGGCGAAAGGAGCCTGCAAACTGGCCGGACTTTCCAAACCTACTGGATGCGTATAACAGATTAACCTTTCAAATCGTAGAAAGAGGTATAGAAGCGTCTCTTATTGTGGGAGATATATCTCTCCCACAATACTCTGCATTACGAACTTGAAGCAGGTTTGATGATGCGTAACACTTTTCGTATGTAACGTTAATCATCTCATTATCTAAAATCATCCTGAACATGTTAAATAGGAGACAGAAAGGGGAATGACGGCATGTCCAGTAAGATAGTAATTGTTTCCTGTGAGAAGATTCGGGATGTCTCATGCGTATCCTGTATAAAATGTTTCAAGGCTATAAAAGAAAAAAACGGGGAATTTGCACAGTATGATGGGGACATAGAGATTGTAGCAATGTCCCATTGTGGTGACTGCCCTGGATTGGTCATGCCCAAAATGGCCCTGGTCAAGGATATCTGTGAACAGTACGACAGAGATTTCGATACGGTGCATCTGGGAACCTGTATTGTGAAAGCAGTCCAAACTGCAGCATGTCCCATAAATCTTGATGGGCTCAAAACCAAGATAGAAGACACATTGGGCAAGAACGTAATCATTGGGACTCATACATATTAGCTCGTTTCAATATCAAGTTGGATGAATTTCTTCTCATTCATCTTAGTCAATGCCGGTCCCATTAGAAGCCTTGCTCAGAGAGAGTATTATTGTATCTTGGTTATTAAATGAGAGGAAGAGTGAAGTTCATTTGCTGGAAGATCTCTTGACAAAAAAGAAATCTGCCATTTTGAGTAAGTGGTTACAAATTGTTTTAGACAGTTATCCTCTTGATTCCTCAAGGTTTATGCAGCAGGAAAAGAACCGCTTTGCCAACCCGGTTGGATATACCATTTCTCAAGAGTTAGAGAAGATATATGAGGAACTGCTTCATGGAGTGGAGTATGAAAAAGTCTCTCCCTTTCTCGTCAGAATCATGAAGGTCAGGGCGGTTCAGGATTTTACTCCCTCAGGAGCATTGGCATTCATATTCCTCTTAAAGAAGGTGATACGAGAGGAACTGGGAAAAGAAATAAAGAAAAATCAACTCCATGAGGAGTTATTTCAGTTTGAATCACGAATAGACAGGCTGGGCATGGCGGCTTTTGATATATTCGTTCAGTGCAAAGAGAAGATTTTTGAAATCAGGGTAAATGATGTTAAGAACAGGACATATGGATTGTTGAAGAGAACAGAAATGTTCTATGAGATTCCAAATGGAGAAGAAACGAAAGTGAATGATGAAATCGTTGATGGTACAGCATGGAGTCCTAAAAACCAATCCAATAATCACAACTCGTAGCATGTAACGCTGAATATGAGGTGGTATCAAATGGGCGCATCGTTTTCGCTATTAGTGGTTTTAATACTCGTTTTTACTGTTTTTATAGGAGTTGGGGTGGCAGGATTCAATTCCTTGTTTGGGGTTGTCATTCCTTACGCAGCTCTTGTAATCTTTTTCTTTGGATGTGTTTTACGTGTGAGAAAATGGGCAAAATCTCCTGTGCCTTTTAGAATAACCACCACCTGCGGTCAGCAGAAATCCCATCCGTGGATCAAATCAAATAACTTGGAGAGCCCATATAATACCTTTGGTGTCATAGGAAGGATGGCCCTTGAGGTGCTTTTTTTCCGATCCCTTTTCAGAAACACGAGAGCTGAATTGAGAGATGGCCCACGGGTGGTATATGGCGGAACAAAATGGCTCTGGTTGGCCGGGTTGGTCTTTCACTGGTCATTTTTACTTATCATTCTAAGACACCTGAGGTTTTTTACCGAACCTGTGCCGATATTTGTGAATCTCCTTGAGGGAATGGATGGGTTATTTGAATTGGGTGTGCCGACGCTGTATATGACAGATATTGCGATTGTACTGGCTGTAACATACCTTTTCCTCAGAAGGGTGGTTATTCCGCAGATCCGATATATCTCCATCGCAGCAGACTACTTCCCGCTTTTTCTGATACTGGGAGTAGCCCTTTCCGGTGTCCTCATGCGGCATTTTTTCAAGGTTGATATATTGAAGGTGAAAGAGCTGGCAACAGGATTGTTTACCTTTCATCCGGTTGTTCCGGATGGGATTGGAGTGTCTTTTTACATTCATTTGTTCCTTGTCAGCGCTTTGCTCATATACTTTCCTTTCAGTAAATTGATGCACATGGGGGGAGTATTTCTCAGTCCAACAAGAAATATGCCGAATGACAACCGAAGCAATAGGCATATCAATCCGTGGAATTATCCTGTGAAGGTTCATCCATATGCGGAATATGAGAATGAATTCAGAGAAAAGATGAAAGCGGCTGGATTGCCGGTGGAAAAGGAGTAATGTATGTCTGAAGACCTGTCTCACATGCCAAAGCCAGATGAGCTAATGAAAATTGATTTGAAACCTCCTAAAACGGGGTGGATGGATACGTCAGTTCATTTCAAACCTGGTACGTACAGCTTTCCCTCAAAGGCGAAAAATCTGAAGATCCTTGACATGCCTAATCCCAGGGAATGGTCACCCACAGATGAAGACTGGAAGCTTCCCGAAAATTGGAAGGAAATTATTCTAGAAGGGATCAGGGAGAGACTTGATAAATATCGGAGCTTTCAAATATTTATGGATATTTGTGTACGATGCGGTGCCTGTGCCGATAAATGTCACTTCTTTATCGGGTCTGGAGATCCTAAGAATATGCCCGTTCTCAGGGCAGAGCTCCTTCGGTCTGTCTATAGAAATGATTTTACAAAGGCAGGGAAGATTCTGGGAAGACTTGCAGGAGCCAGAGAACTCACGATAGATGTTATAAAAGAATGGTTCTATTATTTTTACCAATGTACGGAATGCCGCCGTTGCTCTGTTTTTTGCCCTTATGGCATTGATACGGCGGAGATTACTATGATAGGGAGAGAACTTCTTCACTTGCTTGGCCTCGGCATCAACTGGGCAATGGAGCCTGTGGCAAATTGTTTCAGAACAGGAAACCATCTGGGGATTCAACCTCATGGTTTCAAAGAAACCCTGGAATTCTTCGCTGATGACATAGAAGACATAACGGGTATCAGGATAGACGTTCCCATTAATAAGAAGGGGGCGGAGGTACTCTTTGTTGTGCCATCAGGGGACTACTTCGGTGATCCCGGCACGTATACATGCACAGGGTACATGATGCTCTTTCACGAACTGGGACTGGATTATACGTGGAGCACCTATGCATCAGAAGGAGGTAACTTCGGATTATTCACCTCTCATGAAATGATCAAGAGACTCAATGCCAAGATATATGCGGAAGCAAAGAGATTAGGTGTCAAATGGATCCTCGGGGGAGAATGTGGGCATATGTGGAGGGTCATGCATCAATATATGGATACAATGAACGGCCCCGCTGATTTTCTTGAAGAACCGGTCTCCCCTTTCACGGGGACAAAGTTTGAAAATGCAAAGTCAACGAAGATGGTTCACATCACTGAATTCACTGCAGATCTTATTAAACATAATAAATTGAGGTTCGATCCCAGTAGAAATGACAACCTCAAAGTGACCTTTCACGACTCATGTAACCCTGCGAGAGCCATGGGTCTTTTTGAGGAACCGCGATACATTATTAAGAACGTCGTGAAACATTTCTATGAAATGCCGGAGAATACCATAAGGGAGCAAACATACTGCTGTGGAGGTGGTGCCGGACTGGGCAATGACGAAAACATGGAGATGAGGCTCAGGGGAGGCTTACCAAGGGGGAATGCCGTAAGGTACGTCCAGGAGAAGTACGGGGTGAATCGCCTGGCATGCATATGTGCCATTGACAGGGCAACCCTTATCCCTGTGTGCGACTACTGGGCTCCGGGGGTGGAAGTGACAGGTATTCACGAGATGGTAGCCAACGCTCTGGTCATGAAAGGCGAGCAGGAAAGAGAGACCAATCTCCGCGGGGAACCCCTGCCCGGAAAGGAGGATGAATAGGATGTATAACGGAGGTAAGGTCATAATCGGCCTTGTTATCTTTGCGATTCTGATAACCTTTCCCATATGGTACAATGTGGTCAGTGGGAAGGCCGCATATACCCCGGAACTGAAAATTGTTACCGATGAAAAGCAATGTGTTGAGCCCAGCAAATATATGAGGGAATCACACATGCAGTTGTTGGATCAGTGGAGAAATTCCGTTGTCCGAGACGCTGAAAGGACTTTCATGAATCATGACGGAAAAAAATTTGATATGAGTCTGACGAATACGTGTCTGGGATGCCATTCCAATAAGGCTGATTTCTGTGACAAATGTCACAATTATGTAGAGGTGACTCCTACCTGCTGGAATTGCCATATTGTTCCGGAGGAAAGCAAATTATGAAAATCGACAGAAGAGCTTTCATGAAAATGAGTGGGTTGGGTGCGTTGGGTATTGCGGCCAAACCTGTGATGGACGTTGTGACGAAAGCGGATTTGGCGGAGGCTTCCGGGCGGAAAGCTTCATCAGGAAAAAGATTGGCTATGGTGGTGAACCTGAACAAGTGTAAGGAGGGTTGTACGGACTGTATAGATGCCTGCCACACCATCCACAATGTCCCGGATTTCAAAAACCCCAAGGATGAAATAAAATGGATCTGGACAGAGCCTTATGAGAGAGTATTTCCAAATCAGGAACATGGATACATTGGAAAGGGGATGATGGGGAGTCCTGTGTTGGTCCTCTGCAATCACTGTGACAACCCCCCATGCGTGAGGGTATGTCCCACGAAGGCGACATTCAAGAGGAAAGACGGAATTGTCTTAATGGACTATCACCGTTGTATAGGATGCCGATTCTGTATGGCTGCATGTCCCTATGGATCCAGGAGTTTTAACTGGAGAAATCCCAGAGGACGTGACTCTTCAGGCAGGCCGTTTATCAAAAAAATCAACCTGAGTTTTCCAACAAGGACGACCGGTGTTGTTGAGAAATGTAATTTTTGCACGGAAAGGATAGCCAAGAATCTTGAGCCGAAGTGTGTTGAAGTATGTAAAGAGGATGCTTTAGTCTTTGGTGACCTTGAGGATGCACATTCAGAGGTGAGAGAAGTTCTCCGTTCCAATTATTCCATTCGACGTAAACCCGGCCTTGGGACAAGGCCCCAAATCTACTATATAGTGTGAGGCGATATGATTGAAAAGGCTTTGGTTGGGAGTAAAAAGTACTGGGCACTGATAATTTTTCTCCTCATAATCATGGGGATAGGAGGAATTTGTTATCTGTTTCAGTGGAATTACGGCTTGGGAATAACCGGTATGAGCAGGGATGTTTCATGGGGTATCTATATAGCTCAGTTCACGTTCCTTGTGGGTGTTGCGGCTTCGGCTGTTATGGTGGTCCTGCCCTATTATTTACATAATTACAAAGCGTTTGGAAGGATCACGATCCTGGGTGAGTTTGTGGCTGTCTCCTCAGTGATCATGTGCTTGGCTTTTATCATTGCGGACCTGGGACAGCCGACCAGAGCTGTAAATATTATTCTGCACCCGACGCCCAATTCGATCCTGTTTTGGGATATGGTTGTGCTGAACGGTTATCTTCTTCTCAATATATTGATTGGATGGAATGTGCTGATGTCTGAGCGAAAATCAGTACCTCCGCCCACCTGGGTAAAACCTCTCATTTACCTCTCAATACCCTGGGCAGTCAGTATTCATACTGTAACTGCTTTTATTTACGCGGGTCTCCCGGGAAGAGGTTTCTGGCTGACAGCAATAATGGCACCACGATTTCTTGCCTCAGCTTTTGCAGGCGGCCCTGCACTTTTGATTTTGCTGGCGCTCATCGTTCGAAAGTTCACGAGATTCGATCCGGGAAAGGAAACAATCCAGACTCTGGCCAAAATTGTAGCATATGCCATGGCTACGAATGTATTCTTCATTCTTCTTGAAATCTTTACGGTATTCTACAGCCAATTGCCAGAACACATGCATCACTTCGAGTATATCTTTGCCGGTTTAGAGGGACATGGAAAACTCGTCCCATGGATGTGGACCTCTTCCATCCTGGCAGTTCTGGCTCTCATCCTTTTGATTCCGCCTGCCTCACGAAAGAGGGAAGGTATTCTGGCTCTCGCCTGCGGAGTTACATTTGCCTCACTTTGGATAGAAAAGGGCATGAGTCTGGTAATCGCAGGATTCATTCCTTCGCCATTGGGTAAGGTGTTTGAGTATTCTCCTACGGGGCCTGAAATTTCAATTACACTTGGAATTTGGGCTATGGGTTTCTTTATACTCACCGTACTTTATAAAGTAGCCATAACTGTGAAAGAAGAGGTGGAGTCATAAAGATGGGCAGTCACTTCCTTCAATGATCTGCGTTTTTTATCGTTGAGTAAAATTATCTGATGAGGCACCTTCAGGGAAAGAAGTGTCCGGTAATCGAAATGTCAAAATATGATCAAAAAGGAAGAAATATATAAAGGAGGTGAAATGGAACATGGGTTACGTTGTACAAATCGATAAAGACAAATGCGATGGTGACGGAGCATGTGTCGAGAACTGTCCAGTAGAAGTTTTCGAGATGGGTGACGATGGAAAGGCAGAAGTTGTCAATGAGGAAGAATGCATAGGCTGTGAGACCTGCATGGAGGTGTGTGAAACAGGAGCGGTCACAGTGGAGGAAGACTAGTACAAACCCCATTTCCCCTAACCATACGTATAATAAAACTGAAATGTCAAGGGGAGTATATAATAAAACTGTTCCAACCGCAGAATGAGATGACAAGACAAAGAAAGCCCGGTTACTTGCCAGATGGCCAAAGGGGCAGTATGTCCAAAAGTATTTTAATTGTATGTGTAAAGGCCGAGGAAGTGCAGGGCTGAAAGTCGGGGGCAGACTTCATTCATGTGGATGGAATGTGAGAAGAACAACATGCAGCAGAATTGAAAGGAGGTGATAGAAGAATAAGGTTGTTGTTCAGTCGGTAGATGTATTTTTTGATAGCTGAAAAGTTTGTTTGGAAATAATGTAAGGAGGATAAACTATGCCAAGTTATGTCATTACAGAAAAATGCGATGGCTGCAAAGGGCAGGATAAGACGGCTTGTATGCATATATGCCCGAATGACCTGATGGTCCTGGACAAGGATAAAATGAAGGCATACAACCAGGAGCCTTCATATTGCTGGGAGTGTTACTGTTGCGTAAAGATATGTCCACAGCAGGCTATGGATGTGAGAGGGTATGCAGACTTTATGCCTCTTGGTGCTGCATCAACTCCACTGAGAGGAACCGAAGACATTATGTGGACAATCACATTCAGGGACGGAAGGATAAAGAGATTTAAGTATCCAATACGGACTACCCCAGAGGGTTCGATAAAACCACTCGATGGATTTCCTGAAGCAAATGCAGCAGATCTGGACAATCAGTTGCTCCTCGGAGAGCCTGATATAATGGGAGTACAAGAACTCCCAACAATAAAATAGGAAGGGAGGAGTGACCATGCAAGAGTTTGCAACAGAAGTTGTAGATACCGATATATTGATACTCGGTGGAGGAATGTCCGGCTGTGGTGCTGCAGTAGAGGCTTCATACTGGGCAAAATCACTGGGATTAAAGGTTACACTCGTGGACAAGGCTGCCATTGACAGAAGTGGTCCTGTTGCAATGGGACTTTCTGCCATTAATACCTATATGGGAATGGACGGAAAGGTAACCGAAAATTCCCGTATGCCGGAAAGGTTTGTTGAATATGTGACAAATGATCAGTGTGGTCTGACAAGACAGGACCTGGTCTATGATGTTGCAAGACATGTGGATTCGACCGTCAAACACTTTGATAAATGGGGTCTTCCTTTATGGAAGGATGATGAAGGAAACTTTCGAAAATCAGGTGAATGGCAGGTGATGATATCCGGCGAGAGTTACAAGATTATCGTGGCTGAGGCAGCAAAGAATGCTATGGCCGAGTTAGGGGATAATGGCGAGATAATAGAGCGGGTTATGATTACGCATCTGCTCAAGGATGATAATGAGCCTGACAGAGTTGCCGGCGCAATCGGTTTCAGCGTCAGAGAAGAAAAAATCTATGTGTTTAAGGCTAAGGCAACTATCGCTCTGATGGGTGGTGCAGTCCATGTATTCAGGCCAAGGTCTCAGGCTGAAGCTTTTGGAAGGTCATGGATGCCTCCATTTGTCAGCGGATCAGTCTATGCTCTTGTACTCCAGGCTGGTGGCGAGCTTACACAGATGGACGTGACATTTGTTCCTCCGCGGTTCAAGGATTCCTATGGTCCTGTGGGCACATTCTTTTGGGAAGTTGACCTTT
>JAXHSZ010000127.1:0-13938 GCA_034190725.1 Thermodesulfobacteriota bacterium | reverse complement strand
TTTTTGGGACAGAAAATACCGCTTAAACTGATTGTTGAACAGCCCGCGGGTTCAACCCGGTGTGTTTGGCTTCTCAGTGGTCTCCTTCTATGGAGTTTGCACCAGGCTGTCACTACGTGAATATAGATTTGTTGTGTCGATTATTGTCGAGCGGGGTCCTTGAAGAATTATTTTCATTAAACTTTTAACACCTTTGTCGGTAAGGTGCATGTATGTGGTTTGATAATGACGGATATACGAGTGTTTCACGCAATACGAGACCCTTCTTTTCTGCTGCCGTCTTGCTTCGGGCGTTCTATCCTGATGCATCATAAAAAGCCTGCAAAGGTTGTGGATTCTCTGGATACTCTGACGCAGTGAGGGGAGGAAGCAGCCTGGTAAGCACAAGTCGTTTGCCGCATATAGGACAGACTTCCGGATGATCGTTGCCGTGCCCTGCACAGTATGTCTGCCAGTCGAGAAACTCCGGCTCTTCTACGGGCGGTTGTCCAATCATCTTTCTGCAAAGAACAAGGTCTTCTTTTCTGACGGAATTGTAGAGCCCGTAGTAACGAACATATACGGCTCTCGGTTGCGGGACGTGTTGCAGAAATCTGCCGACAAACCGGTCGATGGGCAGGGTCATGAGTGCTCTCTTTTCCCGGCCGTAGTTGAAGGTTACTTCTCCGTCTTTGCAGCTGATTATCCGCTTGTTCGATATCGGTCCTCCCCGGAGGTAGCGGGCGATGTAGGTCAGCACTCCGTTGCCGTGTGTGTATCTCTCTTGCAAACGTACGTTCCATTTCCTGCGACCCAGTTTGTTGAGGAGGTTTTCGAGTTGCCTGGGGCTCATCTCCTCGGGCAGGGTCAGTTTGCCTGCCCTCAGTGCTTTGCGGATGCGTGCCAATATCTTCCCTCTAAAGAGTTTTCTGACCACCCTGAAGGGAAGCAGGTACCCGCCTGTTACGGTACTCCACTCCCTGGAATCTGTCAGCCCTCCGCCTGTCACAAGGCAGTGAAGGTGGGGGTGTAAAAGGAGAGTCTTGTCCCATGTGTGGAGCGACGCGATGATGCCTGGCTTTGCTCCAAGGTATTTGTTGTCGCCGAGGAGTTCAAAGAGGGTGTCTGCGGCGCTTGTGAAGAGTATATCAGTCATGATCTGTTTGTTGAGACGCCATAAGAATCGAAGTTTGTCGGATATCGTGAATATCACGTGGTAATGATCGCACCATAAAAGTCGGGCTTTCTGTTTTTCAAGCCATCTTTCGATCTGGATGAAGGCGCATTGGGGGCACATCCGGTGTTTGCAGGAGTTGTACCATATCCGGTTGAAGTGACCATCCGGGCATGACTGAACATGCCCGCCTAGTACAGAGGTACGGCATACTATGATGGAGTGGGCCGCATCTCTCACATGTCTGGGAAGTCGCCGGGTCTCCTTATATGCATCGTATCCTGCCTCGAATATCTTCTGTATCGTCGCTTCCATTAGATCCTTTATTGTCCAGAGTTTCGCCCTTACGCTCCCTCCGCGCTAGCGGGTCTGTTCAACATAATAGTAGCCAACACGAATGGCCCATTATTAGTGATATTGAAATGCGAAAAGCAACATGAAAATAACGAAAAAGTCTCTTATATCAGTCCACGATTGTATGCTATCATATGTGATGGATATTGACGATAAATGACGACACAAGCACACAAGATAAGAATGTGGGACCTAGGACGATTTTCGTGGGTAAGAGTACCATGAGTGATGATTACGCATGGTAGTTAAAAGTCAGTATGAAGCAAAAGGAAAGCGCCTTCCAGTTTATCCCTATGAATACAGAAATAAGAGAAAGACGCTTCATGATGAACCTCACATGCTTAGGGTTCAAATAATACAATGGACATCCGACTGTAAAATTACCTATACCTCATTAGTCGGAGAAAATCTAGTATTATCTTTAAAGGGGAATTGCTGAGGGGGAAAAAAGGAGTTGAAGTATTGACTCCTCTATGTAATCATTACTTTAATTGGCTTCAGCACGTCAGCAGTAGGTTGTATTTTAGACTGATGCTTTTACCCTATTCATCATTTCATACAGCTCCTTAGTGGTAAGATTCATTAATGGGTTTATCCCAATTTTCGGCGAAATGTGAAAGATTACTTCGCAGCAAAAAGACAAAAGAACACTGAGGAAGAAAATCCTCAGACCTTTACGTTTTTATTACATTCACTGTTACTTATAAGAAGTCCGAATCATTTTACATTAAAGGAGGAATGTAGAGATGTCATACAGACTTTCAGAGGAACAGGAGATGTTTCGCAAAACGGTCAGGAGGTTTGCAGATGAGAAGGTTGCTCCCAGAGTAACGGAGATGGACAGGGAGGATCGCCTGCCGAGGGAACTCTATGAAGAGGTTGCCCGGATGGGATT
Organism: Thermodesulfobacteriota bacterium; assembly: GCA_034190725.1. Lineage (GTDB taxonomy): Bacteria > Desulfobacterota > UBA8473 > UBA8473 > UBA8473 > JAXHSZ01. The sequence continues at coordinate 11,536 of JAXHSZ010000127.1, read as the reverse complement.
CATTGCTCTATTCTATCCATCGGAATACGACGGTGCTGAGGCTGGAATGCTTACATGCTGCTTGGCAACAGAGGAGTTATGCAGGGTGAGTCCCGCATTAGGTGGTATGCTGGGAGTTGCTCATGCACTTTTCTCATCTTGTTTCAGACTGTTTGCGACAAAAGAACAAAAAGATAAGTACTTTCCAGATATAATTTCCGGGAAGAAGCTCTGTATGTTTGGGCTGACCGAACCTGATGCAGGCTCTGACATCATTTCCATGAGATCCAGGGCGATCTTGGATGGTGATGAATATATTTTAAATGGGGTCAAGAACTTTAATAGTGGTATAGACTTTGCAGATATGACCCTGGTTTTTGTGAAGACGGATCCCAATGCCGGCATGGGTGGGATCAGCACATTTATCGTGGAAAAAGGCACACCTGGATTTTCGTACAGTGTGACAGGAAGGATGATGGGATTCAGAGGTATTCACCACTGTGAATCAGTTTTCGAGGACTGTCGGGTGCCGAAGGAAAACCTCATAGGCAAAGAAGGGGAAGGGTTTCGAAATGTCGTTAAGGTTATGGATGAAGGTCGTACTTTAACCGGTGCTTCAGGTGTAGGAACGGCCCAAGGGGCACTAGAATATGCAATACGCTATGCAAAGGAGAGGATTCAGTTTGGGAAACCGATTGCGGAATTTCAAGCCATAAGTCATATGCTGGCAGATATGGCAACCATGACTGAGACGGCAAGACATCTGGTTTACAGGGCCGCCACTTTAGTTCAAGAGCACTCAAAGGAATCTATGAAACTTGCCACAATGGCAAAATACTATGCTACGGATGTAGCCATGGAGGTGGCCAGTAAGGCTGTGGATATACTGGGAGGTTATGGGTACAGTGAGGAGTATCCGGTGGAGAGGATGATGAGGGATGCAAAGGGCCTCCAGCTTCTGGAGGGTACCAATCAGATTCAGAGAAATGCCGTTGCAAAAGTATTATTGGCCTGAAAATCAACATGGGACCTCTATCCAAGAGGGAGCATCTAAATAGTGTCCATCCAGAAATGAAGATTTTTGTTCAAGATCAAGGCATGCGAAAAAAATAACCACAGGCATATGTTTGATATTCCGAGGATTATTTTTTGAGCATAACGCAGATATTGAGCAAAAAGACCATTTCGGGATGGGCACAAAATAGAAGCTGGAAGCAAGTTTCTCTCATGGATAAACCAAAAGCAAAACGTCAGGGGCATTTGCTAAACTTTTATGTCCTCTGAAAGCTGCGTTTGATGATTAAACCAAATTTCACTTTTCAAGACCCGCTTTGTTTCAGAATAATTTGACTTTGTATGATAAAACTGGCATTTTAATAGGAGGAATGCTCGAATTTCAATTGTTCAATCGATTTCAAAGCCATAGATTTCCATACATAAAATTTCCCTGCGTTATCGGTCGGAATCTACAACGATGTACTTGAATGTACGACTAATGTGGATTCCTCCATCCGGCCTTATGAAATGTAATATGAACACAAACATGAATTTTTAATTCAGCGTCCATACCTCTTGTTTTCTTCTCTGTCAACCACTCATTGTAAACTGAGAACCGTGAACGGTTACGAATGAGTTTCAACTCAAAGAACAGGAGAGTTCATGCATAAGAAAGGAGACAAATACGGCACTCACCGGGTTCTTGAACCCAAAGACGTCCTTCCCCAAATGGCCCTCAAACTGGACAATGACTTCTCCGAGATATACGACAATGAGATCCTCTTCGATGTTTCCACACTGAACATAGATGCGGCTTCATTTACCGATATAAAAGAGCGAGCAGGAAATGATCCCCAAAAGATTGCTCGGATAATGATGAAGATCGTTGAGGAACACGGGAAACATCAGAACCCCCGCACAGGATCAGGAGGGGTATTCATAGGAAGTGTCTCCAGAATCGGTAGCAAACTGAACGGCAAGATCGATTTGCAGGAGAAAGAGAGAATCGTCAGCCTTGTGAGCCTCTCTTTAACTCCATTGCGCATCGACGAGATATTGAATGTTCACACTGAAAGAGATCAGGTGGATATCAAGGGACAGGCCGTGCTCTTTGAGAGCAGTGTTTGGACGAAGTTACCGAATGACATACCGGAGTCCCTCGCTCTGGCTGTTTTGGATGTGGCAGGAGCACCCGCTCAGGTGAACAGACTGGTAAACTCTGGAGATACCGTGGCCGTTGTGGGGGCTGGAGGAAAATCCGGAATTCTCTGTTGTCATCAGGCCAAAGAGAGGGCAGGGACAAAAGGAAGGGTCATTGCCGTTATTCACAGTGAAAAGAGAAGAGAGGATGTTGACAATGCCCCGTTTGTTGATGATGTCATTGTAGGAGAGGCTGACAAACCCGTAGATCTTTTTCGAAAAGTGGAAGGGATAACTTCGGGGAGTTTGTGTGATGTGGTCATCAGTTGCGTGTCCCGCAGCAATTGTGAGATGGGCAGTATCCTCATAACCAAGGAACGGGGCAAGGTGTATTTCTTTTCAATGGCCACGAATTTCACCAGGGCTGCCCTGGGTGCGGAAGGCGTAGGCAAAGATGTGGAGATGATCATCGGAAACGGATACTGCCATGGTCATGCGGATCTGACCTTGGACATTCTGCGTAAAAGTCCGTATATAAATACCCTGTACACGGAGAGGTACTGTTGAGGTCATTTCTCGATAACCTTGGGCAATCTCCTTCTGGCGTGGCTCATGAGAACATTTAATGTATGAAAAATCATATCTGTTGAAGGGGAGAAAAGATGGCAGTTGCCATGAAACCAAATCCATATGCGGACATTCCTGAAGAAAAGTGGAATGACTGGAGATGGCAGTTAAAGAACAGGCTTTCCAGTGTGGAAGACATTATCAATGTACTCGGTCCCACGGAAAAGACCATTGAGGGGATCAGGGTGGCCACAAGGCATTTCAGAATGGCAATCACCCCTTATTATGCAAGTCTGGTGGATGTGAATGCTTCCTATTGCCCCATAAAAGCTCAGGCCATTCCTTCAGCCGAAGAGGCGGAATTTCTGGACAGTGATATGGCGGACCCTCTGGAGGAGGAGCGGGACTCACCTGTCCCTGGTCTCACTCACAGATATCCTGACAGGGTCCTCCTTTTAGTCAATGACATCTGTTCCATGTATTGTAGACATTGCACACGGCGACGTCTTGTTGGCCATACTGATAATCGATTCGATCCCAAACGTTTTGAGGGGGCCCTAGAATACATCAAGGCACATCCCGAGATCCGGGACATTGTTGTCTCTGGCGGTGATCCTCTGATAATGAGCGATGCAAAGATCGAATTTATCCTGAAGGAACTCCGTTCCATTCCCCATGTGGAGATCATCCGGTTGGGGACACGTTCGCCTGTGGTGCTTCCGATGCGAATCACAACCGGTCTTATCAAAACCCTGCGAAAATACCATCCCATTTATATTCTTACACATTTCAATCATGCAAAAGAGATCACCCCTGAATCAAAAAAAGCCTGTACCATGCTGGCTGATGGAGGATTCCCTCTTCTGAACCAGACGGTTCTTCTGAGAAAGGTCAATGACTGCCCCCATGTGATCAAAGAACTCAATCAAAAGCTTCTTCAGATTCGGGTGAAACCGTATTATATGTTCCAGTGTGATCTCTCCCAGGGCATATCACATTTTCGGACCTCTCTGGGCCGGGGTGTACAGATCATGGAAGCGCTCAGAGGGCATACCTCAGGGCTTGCGGTCCCCACTTTTGTTGTGGATCTTCCCGGAGGCGGGGGCAAGGTGCCCCTTTCCCCCACATATATACTTGCACGATCGGATGACAGGGCTGTCCTGAGAAACTACGAAGGTGCCATTACCGTGTATATGGAGCCTCACCGGTGGGACAGTATTTGTGGTCATGATCCTGCCTGCAGTGAAAAACAATACCGTTCCAAACAGGGACCGGGTATGCTCATGACCGAACCTCATACGGTTCTGGAACCGAAAAAAAGGCGCATTCGTCCGAAGTTGTTTTAACCATTTCAAGATTGAGAGAGGGAAGATGGCACACATCCCTATTCAGCAGGAACAGATCGACCGGGTAAAGGGCCTGGCCCGGGACATCGCCTTTCAAGTTCATGGATTCTTGTCAGACTACTCTTCAGTCTCCATTGAAAGAACAGTGCTTCGCCTTTACGGTGTGGACGGTATTGACAAGGATGGGATGCCGCTTCCCAACAGGATTGTCGATATGTTTGGACGGACAAACCTCCTTGAAAATGGGGTCTCCCGCAATTTTGCCGCGGCCATGGTCCTGTCTGAAGCAGATCCTCTGACCACGGCGGAACGGATCGAAAAGGGGGATATTCCTCTTCATGACGTTCATACATGTGTAGTTGAAGATGTCCAAAAAAAAGAGAGAGAACTCGCCCAGAAAGCGGTGAAAGCCCTCGATGAAAGTCACAGGCGAAAAGAGAAAAAAGCTGAAACATACGGGCTGCCTGACCAACCCTGGAAGTACATTATCGTTGCCACGGGAAACGTGTATGAAGATGTCACGCACGCAAGATCCGCTGTTCATTCGGGTGCCGATATTATCGCCCAGATCCGCAGCACGGCCCAATCCCTCCTCGATTATATCCCCTATGGTCCCACAACGGAAGGTTTCGGAGGGACCTTTGCGACCCAGGCAAATTTCAAGATCATGCGACAAGCTTTGGACGAAGAATCCGAGAAACACGGAAGGTTTATCCGTCTCGTGAACTATTCCTCCGGTCTCTGTATGGCGGAAATTGCAGCATGCGCCGCATTTGAGGAGCTGGACATCCTGCTCAACGACTCCATGTATGGAATCCTTTTTCGGGATATCAATATGAAACGGACCTTTGTGGATCAACATTTCAGCCGGCTCATCTGCGCAAGGGCGGGAATCATCATCAATACCGGCGAGGACAACTACCTGACAACCTCCGACGCCATTGAGAATGCCCATACGGTTACCGCATCCCAGTTGATCAATGAGGCCATGGCCAAGAGAGCACTTCTCTCCGACAACTTACTGGGACTCGGCCATGCATTTGAGATCGATCCTCACGTGGAAAACGCATTCTTATATGAAATCGCCCATGCGCAGCTTGCACGACAGTTATTTCCCCACTCACCGGTCAAGTACATGCCCCCCACCAGATACAAGAGCACGGACATCTTCTATTCACACTCTCTTGACACACTGTTTAATTTAGCATCCATAGCTACCAATCAAGGCATTCATCTTGCCGGCATATTGACCGAGGCCATACAAAACCCTTATCTGCATGATCGATATCTGGCCCTTTCAAACATCAACTTTGTTTTTCATGTGGCCAAAGATCTGGGAGAAGAGGTACAATTCAAAAGAGACGGGTTCATATGCAAACGGGCGCAAAAGGTTTTGGATGAGGCGGAAGATTTTCTGAAGGATGTGAAAGAAACAGGTCTGATGGAGGCCATCACTACCGGAAAATTTGCAGATATCAGCCGACCTGTCCAAGGAGGCAAAGGTTTGGAGGGGGTCTTCAAAAAGGGACCGGACTATTCAAACCCCATTATGGACCTTCTCGAAAAATAGGATCTGCAATGAGGAGACCATTCATGAAGGAAAATGTAATAAAGCCATACGGATATGCAATGAACGACGGGGTGATGCAGTTGTCCTTCACTCTCCCTGTTGAAAACGGCTCAAAGGCAAAGAAAGCAGCGGAACTTTATGTTTCCAGGCTCAACATGGACAAGGTCTCCGTTGTCCATTCCAGTAAGATCTCAGATGATTTTACCTTCTTTGTGGTCTATGCCAGGGCTTTACCGACTATCGATTACGCGACGGTGGTATCGGATGAGATACAAATCGAAGAGATGGGCTTTTATGAGATAAATGAACTCATTAAGAAGAAGTTGAATCGTCCCCTTACGGTTGTGGGGGCTGCCATCGGAAGTGACGCCCATACAGTGGGAATCGATGCCATCATGAACATGAAGGGGTATAATCAGGACTACGGGCTGGAACGATATCCCCAGATCAACACATGCAATATGGGTGCACAGGTTCCCCCCAGTTCATTGATACAGAAGGCCGTAGAAATTCAAGCTGATGCAATTTTGATTTCCCAGACTGTTACCCAAAGGGACACTCACATCCGGAACCTGAAAGAATTGTTGGAAAACTTGAATTCAGCAGGCCTGGGGGAGCGATTTATTCTGATTGTGGGGGGTCCAGGAATCACAAATGATTTTGCCGTGGGACTCGGATTCCATGCCGGGTTCGGCAGGGGAACCAGACCTTCCCAGGTGGCCTCCTTCCTGGTCATGAAGATGCTGGAAAAGGGGGAGAAAAAATGATCCAAGTAAAACATAGAGTAAGAATGAGTCAGCACGATGCTCATTATTCCGGAAACCTCGTGGACGGTGCAAGAATACTAAACCTTTTCGGTGATGTTGCAACTGAGCTTCTTATCCGATATGACGGGGATGAAGGGTTGTTTCGGGCCTATGAAACCATAGAATTCACAGCCCCGGTCTACGCAGGCGACTTTATTGAAGCTTCCGGCAGGATAATCAAGACGGGAAACACCTCACGGGCCATGGAGTTTGAGGCGTGGAAGATCATCTCTCAGACGCCCGAGTACGGCGATACCGCAGCCACGGTCCTCCATGAACCGGTTTTGGTGTGTAAGGCCAAAGGCACATGTGTCACCCCGAAAGACAAGCAGAGGATAAAGCACAGTGAATAATCCGCTCATCATCACATGTGCCGTAGTGGGCGCTGAGTTAGAAAAAGCGGATTTCCCCTCTCTCCCCACAACACCAAAAGAGATCGCCAGGGCCGCCACAGATGCTGTGAAAGCCGGAGCCCGCATTGTACACTTACATGTGCGCGATGAAGAGGGAAGACCGACCCAGAGAACCGATATCTTCGAGGAAGTGACTGAGAGGATTCGTCGACGAACGGAATGTATAATACAGTATTCCACCGGCGGTGCGGTCGGCACTCCTTTGGAAGAGAGATGCGCCCCATTGAAGTTGAAACCCCATATGGCGACCCTGTCAATGGGATCCATGAATTTCGGTGCTGAGATCTTTGAGAACAGCGAAGAAACGATCCGAACCATTTCTGATGCAATACAAGAAAATAACATCTTGCCGGAGTTGGAGATATTTGACCTTGGTATGATGGATACTGTGGAGAGATACCTTGAGAAAGGATTTATCCCGGAGAAGTTTCACGTGGACTTTGTCCTTGGTGTTCCTGGAGGGATGGGCGGCGAATTGAGAAACCTTGTGCTTTTGGTGGATCGCTTGAGAGAAGGCCGGACCTGGACCGTGGCTGGTGTGGGAAAGTTCCAATTGCCCCTCTCAGTCCATGGGATTGCCATGGGTGGACATGTCAGGATCGGGTTCGAGGACAATATCTATTACCAAAAAGGCGTACATGCACGATCAAATGCCCAACTCGTGAAGCGCGTGGTGCGAATAGCGCAGGAACTTAGCAGGCCCATTGCCACTCTGGAACAGGCAAAAGAGATATTGGGGCTATGACGTCTCGGTTTCAGGTGTCAGTGTTCAGGTTTCAGATCTATTTCTCGCCGTGAAACCCTGAATACTGTCTTAACGAAAACTAGGATTTTTCGTTAAGATCAAGGAAGATCATAATTTTAACCGCAGGAACATATTGGGTATGTAGGGGCACGTTGCTACGTGCCCTTACATTTGATTCTAACGTAGAGATTGGCGCAAAAGACAGTTTTCGTTTGGACACTAAATATCCTCAGGGCAAAAATACTGATATTGTCAATTATTGAGAAATCCGTGTCATTTGTTGCCAGATATTTAATCTTCATGAAATCTGGACAGTTGATAGTCCTCTGCAAACAATCCCTTCTGGGTTTACCATCAGTTCGATCCCTGCAACTTCTATACAAAAGTTCTCCTTGACACGTAAGTTTAACTTGCCTATATTGCTTGGTAAAGTTAAAATTCCTGCTAATTGTTAATGTTGTCAGACCGTATGGTCAAGTCTGACCTCAAGTCAAAAGGATGAGAAGATGGACCCCAAAGGGAACATCCTTATTGTAGATGATGAGCCGGACTTTCTGGAAGTTGTAAAATGGCAACTCAAGAAACTCGACTATTTGGTTGAAACATCGTTATCAGGTGAAGAAGCTCTTGAGATTCTTAGTGGCAGGGACATTCAGGTTCTCATAGCCGACATTCGTATGCCGGGCATTGACGGGATAGAACTTATCCGGCAGGCTTTACAACTGAAACCGGATCTTCAGTGTATCGTTATCACCGGGCATGGTGGGATAGAAACCGCTGTAGAGGCTATGAAGTTGGGTGCCATTAGCTATCTGCGTAAGCCGGTGGGTGTGGATGAGCTGGATGTGGCAATACAGAAAGGCATGGAAAAGATCGGCTTGATTCGTGCGGTTCGGGAGAGACAAGAGAAGCTCGAAAAAGCCAACGAAGAGCTGACAAAACTCCGCCATCAACTGGAAGACAGGTTGGATAAAGCAATTACCGATCGAAAACAGGCGGAAGATGCCCTCATAAGAGTCCAGGTCCGCGAGGCTGTGGTTGAAGTCATGACTCTTTCCTTGCGATGCTGGAGACAGGCAACAAAAAAGACAAAAATAGACCTGGCCGAAGAAAGTAGGGTATGGACTCTTTCTCTGGACAACGGAGGAACATACAGAACACGAACATTGGATCGTTATCTTCGATTTGCCACTATCCCAACGAATCCTCGTTATAATGATGTCCTTGACACAGGGTACTTTGTTTTGTCTCATTGCCCTGCCCATCTTCAAATAAGAGAGAAGTTAGAGACAAAGATCAATGAGCTTGAACAAATGCTTCTAAAGGTCTCTTGAAGACAGCTTTCGAGACAGGCAGCAGGCAGTCTTCTTTTTACCCCTTGCCGGCGTTTATTGCGGCACTGCTTCACTACAAATGTCGCATCTTTTTACAAGCCCCTCCGTCAAGACCCCTTCACAGATTTCCGTCATAAAGATACGTTTTGGACCTCAAGTAATCCTGCAAGTACAATGCCATAGACTGTGTATTGCCCAGTTTTTGCCATTTTTGCCTGAGATTTACCTGTAAAGGTTTTGACAACAACCTTCCATTACTTAAAAATAGATTTCAATGTTACAGAGCACCTTTCGAGATCTTTGAATCGGAATGAATCCGACAAATGTCTTAGAAAATGGGTGTTGTAAGTCAAAGAAGACAATGGTGGCATGAAAGGATGAAATTGCGTGACTACATTTAGCTCATGTGAACTCTATTTAATATTTTTCATTTCTATTATGCCACCCTGTCATCATTGATCCCCTCCTTGCAAGTACCTTTATCAGGGGGAGTGATTTCGATTGGTGCTATTCCCTAGCTCTTGGACAGAGCGGCCATGTGTAATTGACTCTTAAAGCAAATGAATCTGAATATTTTTGAAAGCGTGGAATCAAGAGATAGTGGAAGGTGTACTTATTGAAGCAGGTGATTATATAGTGGGAGGGAAAATAACTTTAGGTGTTCAGGAGAATAATTCCTCACTGATCGGTCTTACACTTCAATACAATAATATAATACGATAACGATGCCCTACGCCGGACGAAAAAACGCCGTCGTGAGCTTGGATATTAGCGAATCCTGACATTGGAGGTACTTCGATGAGTAAAGTTGGAGAATTAAGAATCGTTTTGCTATTTGTCTTGGTCGTCATAGCACTAACGGCGTGCGCGGAACCTGACGATGAGAGTACTGAAAGCATCGTTGGATCTTGGGTATGGATTGAAAGCATCGGGGGTTTTGGGGGCTTGGTAGAGACGCCTGATTCTACCGGTGAATCACACAGGGTCGTGTTTGAAGCTAATGGTGAGGTTACATTCTACACCAATGAAGATGTCTTTCTATCATCTACCTATTCATTGGGAATAGATAAAACCATCTTTGCAGAAGAGTGGCTCCCTGTGGTCTATGTGGAGGATTCTTCCTTCATGTATGCGTATTCATTTCCCAACATTGGGCAACTTGAACTGAAAGAGAATGTATCTGACGGATTTGCTCATCTGTACGATAGAGAGTAGTCAAGATGTAGATAAGTGGACGCCGACTTAACATAGCGAATTGCCCAACATGACGAATAACGTTGACTCGTAAACTCGTTGCTGATTTTCAACGTTGGTAGCGACAAGAAATCGCATAAGCGATTGTATTTAAAGTAATTTAATTTACTTTAGAATGCTCAGTATGTTCCTGCTGATCTCTGCGTGGGCGTGCTGCTGTTGCGCTGATGACGGTGTGCCACAAGCACACTTAATATATAAATAGTGTCCATCCAGAAATGAGATATTTTCTGCAAGGTTAAGGAAGACGAAGATTCTAACCGCAGGAATACATTGGGTATGTAGGGGCACATTGCAATGTGCCCTTACATCTGAGTCTGACGCAGAGATTGCGGAATATAGCCATTTATGGATGGGCACTAAATAAGATGTGTGTAACTGCAGAGGAGATGAGGGTAGGCCCCTCGAAGCCAGCCTGCAGGCGCGGGCTTCAAACCTCATTAAGCTGCTGTGGTAAAGAGCCAGGGTCGTGAGCGTTAAGGAAAAGGTAGATCTTGAAATTATTTCACCCAACTGGGTGGGGAGGAGATTAAAAATGAAAAAAAGTACAAATTTGTTCTTTGTGTTTTTGTTTTACATCGTCATCGTCCTTGCAGGTTGTAATGGATCTGAGTCTTTTGAAAATGATTCTGACGTTGGGGATCTTGACACTGATGCCCAGGTCAGTGAGTGTGGTGGTTTCAATGATTTGCAGCAAGAACTGAGGATAGAAAATGCAGAAAATGGTCAATGTAATGATGAAATACTTGTTTGGCAATATGATCAAGAATCACTGACGTTGACATTGTTAAACAAGGATGTATGGCTTAATTGTTGTGGGGAACGCTCTATTACTTTTTCTATCGATGAAGAAACAGATACTTGCATTATCGATGAAATAGATGAACCTGGATCAGATGGAGGACGTTGCCTCTGCTTGTGCTTTATTGATTTCAAAGTCGATTTACCAAATATTTCATTCGGGACCATCAATTTAGAGCTATATCGTCACATTACAGACTCAGGCTCTCGAACAATTGTGTGGGAAGGTGAATTAGATTTGGGTGAAGGTGAAGGCAACGAGTTGATTACTGAAAACATTGATTGTGATTAGAAACAGATTATTATATATGTGCTTAAGTATTGTCATTTATGTGATTGTTCTCTGGATTAACAGCAAACAGAAGTAACTTCTCAAAAAGTCCGGGAACATACCCCAGCCCACATGGGAGAGAATGAAAGCTCCCCTGTGAGCCACGGCAGAAATCAGTTTCACGAAGTTATTAAGAAGTTAGTACTACTACGTTAAGATTTTATTGACATTATTTCGATTTTTCTATATACACTCGGGTATGGAAACTCGAGAGATAGAACAATTTCGGTTGAAGCTGGAGGCTTTCGTGGCTG
>JAXHSZ010000126.1:0-3035 GCA_034190725.1 Thermodesulfobacteriota bacterium | reverse complement strand
TTTAAAAATGAGGCGAAAAAACATAATACTCAGTATCAGAAGATGATTCGCAGGCTATTGGACGAATACGCAGCCCACCAATCCTAACCAGTCCATGTCGAGAGGATTATAATAAACCTGAATCCAGAGTGGATATTGTTTAATGTGGTGAGACGAATTTCAACCTAAGTTGAGGCACTCCTATGTGGATGTTCCTCGGCTCCTTCAGTTTTTACTGTTTAAACCGCCACAGTCTTTCTTCTCATAGATTGATATTGGAATACTTCCTCCAGGGCTGTGTTGCATATGCTGTTTGCCATTTATTTTCCAATATATCCAGGGATCGATTGATGATCTTTCTTGTGTCCTTGGGGTCTATGACATCATCAACGAAACCTCTAGCAGCAGCCACATACGGATTTGAATAAACTTCATTATATTCCTGTATTCTTTTGGCCCTTACTTCCTCAGGGTTTTCCGCCTCCCTGATCTCCTTTGCGAAAATGACGCTGGCAACTGTTTTCCCGTCCAGGGCGGTCACAAGGGCTGTGGGCCAAGCATAGACAAAATCAGCGCCGATTGATTTATCCAACATGCCGTAATGTGCACCCGCATAGGATTTCCTCACGATAACAGAAATCAAGGGCACAGTGGCGTTTGACCAGGCAAAGAGCAGCTTGGCTCCGTGCCGAAGAATGCCGGACCAATCCTGCTGAGAGCCGATCATATATGCAGGACAATCCACAAAAGTGATCAATGGTATATTGAAGAGGTCGCAGAACCGTATAAAACGAGCTGCCTTATCCGCTGCATTGATGTCTATGGCCCCTGCCATCTGACAAGGTTGGTTCGCCACGATTCCCACCGGACGGCCGCCGAAACGGGCAAAACCAGTAATCATGTTCTTTGCATACAGTCCCAATGTTTCAAAGAAATATCCATCATCCACGACCCTGTTGATCACTTCATACATATTAAATATCTGATACGGTTCTTCCGGGAGAATACCGATGAGTTCTTGGCTTTCCCTTTCACGAGCGTCGCTTGTCTCTGTTTCGAGTGGTTTTTCTCTATTATTGGAGGGAAAGAAGGACAAAAGCTCTTTGCATTTGTCAAGTGTATCTTTATCGTCCTCTGCAACAATATGGGTCTGTCCCGATTTGACGGCATGGGCCTCATATCCGCACAGGGTAGCAAGGCTGATCTCTTCACCTGTTTGCGCCTTCACAAAAGCCGGTCCCGCGATACCCATGAAGCCGTTCTTTTTGTTTTGAATGACAAAATCCTGCATGACGGGGTGATAGGCTTGGCCGCCCAGGCAGGGACCCAGAAGCAATGATATTTGCGGGATAATACCGGAAGCTTGATCTTGCGCCCTGAATAGCCAGCCGTATGCCTCCAGCGCATCCATCCCCTCCTGCATGCGAAGCCCTCCTGAGTCATTCATGCTGACAAACGGCCATCCTTTGTCCTTTGCAAAATCAATGGCATAAGCGAATTTTTTCCCGTGATATTCTCCGAAGCTCCCTGACATGCATGTGTAATCCTCGCTGGCGGTCACAACACGCCTGCCGTTCACCGTGCCGAAGCCTGTGACGATCCCGTCGGCAGGGATATCCCTCTTGTCCATTCCAAAAGCAGTGGCCCTGTGCTTGACCCACATTCCTATCTCAGTGAAGGTGCCCGGATCAAAAAAATAATCCACCCTCTCTCTTGCAGTCATACTCCCCTTTTTGTGATGGGCTTCCACTGCCTTTGGCCCACCCATCTGAAGGATATGATCTCGCATTTTCTTCCATTCTTCCATTGTTTTCATGATTTTACTGCTGGGTGTATTGCTCATTCCGTTGCAACCTCCTTTTTATGTATTATTTTAGTGCTATGCATTGGTGGATTTGCCCTTTCAAGGTGTGATTCTATTCTCACAAGAGACCGAGGCATTTACAGAAAATATTTTCTTGAATTGAGAGGATACGATGAATTGAAGGAACTTTGACCTAAATCTTTCTCCTGTCATCGAGTACTCCGGCGTCTCCAGGAATAGACCCTTGTTCCACCAAAACCACATTGGATTTCAAACGAATAACCTCTTTTAACTCACGAACCAACACCTCACTTACTTTTTCTTTCTCCACCGGTTGATTACATTCCACCTGTATGGTCAATTCATCCAGCAGTTTCGGTCTGTCAACAATGATCTGAAACCTGCCCAATTCCGGGTGTCTCTTGAGTACTCCTTGCACCTCTGAAGGATTAACGAACATCCCCTTTACCTTCGGGATATCACTGACTCTCCCTAAGATTCGCTTCAGCCTGGGGGTCGTCCTTCCACACGGGCAAGGTTCCAAATTCAGTCCCTCTGTAATGTCACCTGTACGGTATCGAATGATGGGCATGGCCTTTCGTACTATGTCAGAGGCCACAATCTCACCGCCCTCACCATGTTGCACATGCTTGCCTGTATTTGGATCTATGACCTCCACAAGCACCTCTTCATACAGATGCATGCCGCCACCCTCAGGACACTCCGCCGCAATCAATCCGAGATCGGCAGTCCCATACGCCTCCCTGACCTCGGCGCCGAATGTTCTTTCCATCTTACCCTTTGTATCTTCTGCTCTCACATCTCCAAGTACAATGAGCAGTCTCAGCGATAGATCTCTGCTTGGATCAATACCCATCTCTTTTGCCGTCTCTCCAAGTTGGGAGACAAACATAGTAAAACCCATCAATACTGTTGTTTTCGTGAGTCTCATCATCTCTATATGCATCTTGGACATGCCGGGCCCACCCGGTAAAACCGCACAACCAATCTTTCGAAATGCCTCATCTAATGCAGTCCCTGCAATGACCCAGTGATAACTGGCAGCCACATTGACGATATCACTTTCCCGTGCCCCACAAATGTAAAATCCCTTCGCCACCATTCCTGTCAATGCATCGTATTCATCTTTTATGAATGGGAGAGCCAACGGGCCGGGAGCAATATAAATTCGAGAAAGGTCCTCATGTCTTACGGCCAACAAATCGCCAAAAGGAGGACGCGTTGCCTGATT
>JAXHSZ010000125.1:0-2258 GCA_034190725.1 Thermodesulfobacteriota bacterium | reverse complement strand
AACACTTCGAACCGAACTCACTGAAGGGTTGGCTTCACTTTCGTCCGCTTCGAATCGTTTTTTTCTCCATATTCAGCAAGCTACGTTCTCTCGCTACGGAAAGAATCGCTCAATTTAGGTATTACAATCATTTCCAGAAGCGACTTCCTGAATTATTTTTTTTGACTTTCTTTTTCTTTTCATATATTCTTTTCCAAAAAGAGTGTCCATGCATAAATGGTGATTTTCTTCAATCTCTGTGTCAGATTTAGATTTTGATCCTTAAAATACCCATCTATAAACGGCAATTACGAATTACTGTCACTGTAATTACGGTAGAGAGTCCGGTTCAGAAAAGCAACTCTACACAGTATCATCTGAGAGATTCAAACCAGTCCTTAAAAAGTGATCATGAGTTTTTAATTAAAAGTAACTCCTTTACATGAAATAGGAGACTGGCAGAATCAGGACAGCGTTTCCAGATTCCGTTCTGGACTCAAATATTTTGCACAGTGGATCCGTATGGCTAAAGTTCTCATTATCGATGATAACAAAACGTTCTGCGATGCCTTGAGTGATGTCATAAGAGATATGGGGCATGACGTCACATACTCTCTTAGCCTTGAGCAAGGCATAAATGAATCATCATCGAAAGAGTATGATGTAGTGTTTCTGGATGTACGACTGCCTGATGGAAATGGTCTGGATGTTCTGCCTGAAATTCAGGAAACTCCTTCTTCACCGGAGGTGATCATCATTACAGGGGAGGGCGACCCTGACGGAGCAGAGCTTGCTATTAAAAGTGGCGCTTGGGATTATCTTGAAAAGCCTTCTTCTTTAAAAGAGATAAGGCTGCCTCTTACACGGGCGCTCCAGTATCGTCAGGAAAAACAAAGTGTGAAACCACCTCTAGCTCTGAAGCGTGATAAGATTCTGGGAGACAGTCGACTGATGAAGGAATGCTTTGAGCTTTTAGCTCAAGCAGCAGACAGTAGAGCCAATGTTCTCATAACAGGTGAAACAGGGACAGGCAAGGAGCTTTTTGCTCGAGCAATTCACACCAACAGTCCTCTTGCCAAAAAGAAATTTATTGTGGTGGATTGTGCATCCATTCCTGAGTCCCTTGTGGAGAGTACGCTTTTTGGTTATAAGAAAGGAGCCTTTACAGGAGCGCACAAAGGGGAAGATGGTCTGATTAAACAGGCCGATGGAGGAACACTCTTCCTCGATGAGGTTGGAGAACTTCCTCTGCCTATGCAACGGGCCTTCCTTCGGGTACTTCAGGAACGTCATTTTCGGCCTTTAGGAGCTAAAGAAGAGACAAAAAGTAACTTCAGACTCCTGGCTGCCACAAATCAAAACCTGGATCAATCCGTAAGAAGAGGCCAGTTCAGAGAAGATCTGCTCTTTCGCCTCAAAGCGATTACCATTGATCTGCCACCGCTGAGAAAACGGCCAGAAGACATCAAACAACTCATATCACATTATGTAACGAAACTCTGCGAGACATATAGAATCAGTGTGAAACAACTCTCTTCCGAGTTCTTGGAAATTCTAATGCGCTATGATTGGCCTGGTAATGTTCGAGAACTGATAAACACCCTGGACAGAGCAATTGCTGCAGCTCGATCCGATAACACATTATTCTCCAAGCATCTTCCTACTCACATACGTGTCTATGTGGCTCGCTCGTCCTTCAAAAAAGAGGCTCGAGCCCATGAAAACCAAAGACCGGACGACATTGCTTCCGAATCCCTTCCAACAATAAAAGATTTTAGAGATGCCCTTATCAAAGAAGGAGAAAAGAGATACCTCAAGGATCTGATGTCATTGACTGGTGGAAACCTTGAGGAAGCCCGCAAAATTTCGGGTCTGGGACGGGCTCGCTTGTATGGACTGCTCAAAGAACACAACATTTCCAGAACCGGATGATCTCATCTCAACGTACTTTTCTGTTTCCAGCCGGATTGTACGTTGTCCGATGATATTGTACTCTTTCCAACCACACAAGACAGATCGTTTTGCCCCGCCTTCTTTCGCAAAAACGTTTACAGAGGATCTTCGCAAAAAATTCTCTGTTTGTTTATTCCATCCTCAGGCCATCTTTCCCCATTTTTCAATCTGAAAATCCTCAAAAGAAATACTCCGGTTCTTGCGATTTTATCCAATCTGAGAATACATATCCGACCTGATCCGGGGGGGAAAACACCAACCTATTTTTGCGGAAGTTCTCAGTCAGTGACATTGATTCTCAATTACGACTCTTTAAACAAACTCTG
>JAXHSZ010000124.1:0-6673 GCA_034190725.1 Thermodesulfobacteriota bacterium | reverse complement strand
ATGGCCAAAACCCAGGCCAGGGTATATACTTTCCCGCGATAGGGTTTTTCCGTACCTGGGTGGTATTTGAGTGTTATCTCCCTCATATTGGCTATGCCGGGACCCTCATCGTACCAGGAATTCGCAGCATTTACTGCAAAAAATTGCTTTGCTGCGTCTCCTACTACCTCTATAACCTCCTCTGAACATAAAGAGTAGCTTCCGAATACCGGAACATGTAATCCGTATTTCTTTAAATCCCTCAATAAGACCCATGCTGGAGTGCTGCCTGGGAGAATGATGTGATTTACTCTATTTCTTTTGAGATTCATTACCTGAGAACTGGCATCAAATGAATCTGTATTGAGAACTTGCTTGGAAACCGGAGCAATGTTATAGGACTTAAGCCGTTTCAAAGCAGATTCCAGGTCGACTTTGCCACTTTCATTATCAGGATAAACCAAGCCGATCCTTGGTTCTTTGGGGTTCAGGTCTTTGAGAACATAATCGATCAGTACGTTCATCTGGCCGGGATAGATGTCCTGAATGATAAACATATATCGCTTAAAGGGTTTTACAGTTATTTCAGGACTTATAAGGGATATAAGGGGTATTTTTTCCTTCTTTATTGATCTATTGAGGGCGGTCAGAGCACTCGATGAAGTTGGTCCCATTAAAATGAATACTTTGTCTTTGAAGACAAGTTTCTTGAAGGCTGATAAGGCCATTGGAATGGTATAACGGTCATCCTCAACGAGTAACTTGATCTTTCGACCATTGATCCCTCCTTGGTCGTTTATATGCCTGAAATAGGTTTGTATTGCTTGAGTTGCAGGGACACTGACAATGGTTGCCGGACCTGTCTGGTCAAGGATGCCACCTACTTTTATATGCTCCTGGTTCACCCCCGGGACATCTTGAGCATATATACAGGTCCTTTCTGTAAAGAGAATACTCAGACTGATAACACAGACAAAATGCACGAAATGCTTTAAAACGAATCTTTTCATCATGACTCCTCCCTCTTTTCTCATTTCTCAAACTTAGGCCACATTATCAGGGGCAGAATTTACCAATGCCAATTATTTGAAATTCCTTTATATCCGAATGGGATTCTCCCATCTTAAATCCGGGAAGCGGCCAAAATCACCATCTGTGGAACAGCATATCAGCCTGTGCTCAATAGCGAGGGCTGCCAGGTGAGCATCTGGAACCAAATTAGCCTGTATACTGTGTACAGTCAATTGTTGTCCCAGGATTTCACGGTGGCGTTCTGTAGGCTGGGGAATCCAGACCGGTGGGCAATCAAGCCATTCTTCAATCTCCATCCAAGCAGCCTCGACAGTTTCGGGATGTTCGAAAATACGCCGATTTGTGACAAGACGAACAAATGCGAGGATACTGGGCCAAGGGATTCCGACAGTACAGTTTTATTGAGACAGCCATCCAGCCATACCCTGGCCTTATTATGTTACGTGAAGGTGTCAACACGAGCATAAACCAGCAGGTTTGCGTTGATCAGAATCATTTGAATTTATCTCCTTCTGCAATGGCAAGTATTTCTGAGATATCATCAAGACACCCACCACACAACGGCCTAAGGACACGGACCTGCTCCTCTAAGACTCAGCTTTCCGAGTTGGGATTGTCATTTCCTTCAGTCCTTTCCGTAAGGCCTCATTGACCAATGATTTCATACTGATCTTCCTGGTCCTGCGCATGTTTTCTAAAAAAGCTGCAACATCTTCGTCTATTAGTAAATGTCGTTCTCATGCATCAATGCATAACATATTGGATGTTTTGATGTCAACTTCAATATTCAATAATCATTATCCTTTCCGCAAGTTCATCTCACTTTCCTCTCATCCTCCATAAAAGAAAAGAAGGAGCAGGTAAATCATGCCCGATTCCGTCATGTCTTATGACATTGCAGGTTCACATGCATGGGGCTTTCACTCCATAGGCTCACGTCCGTGCAGGGCGAACACATGGCATTACACCTGTCCCGACCCATTAAGAACCAGCTGTTGCTGTTATGATTTTCACCGCAGGAATGTATTGAGTATTTGAATAAAAACAAACGAAGTAAATAGACGGTAAGCAATGAATTTGGTCAACCGTGCAGATCGAATTTTTATCTTGAAAAGTCTGAGTGTAGACTGCCCCATGGGAGAAAAAAAATCAATTCTAGGGAATATGGTAACAGTCTGCCCATATTTACTGAGAAATCACCACAGATGATGCATTCTTGAAGCAATGACTTCATCTTGACATACATTTCCATATTCCCTATACTCAGCCATATAAAAACGGAGTTTTTTTGTCCATTATATTGACGAAAAAGGAACTTGCTTTGGCAGAAGAAAAAAGAAGCGACAGGATGGTCTGCAGAGCCCTTGAACCCTTCGGCACAACGATTTTTACGGAGATGACCGCCCTGAGTATAAGAGAGGGAGCAATAAATCTCTCCCAGGGATTTCCCGATTTCGATGGTCCCATAGAGATTCGCAAGGCTGCTTCAGAGGCCATATTGCGAGGACCAAATCAGTACTGCCCGTCAATGGGAGTTGAATCATTGCGCCGGGCCGTAGCCAAAAAGATGCAGAGATTTTATGGCGTTGAAGTGAACCCGTATACCCAGGTGACAGTGACTGCTGGGGCCACCGAAGGTCTTGCTGCTACATTTCTCGCTCTTTTGGAACCCGAAGATGAAATAATCCTGTTGGAACCGTGTTACGATCTGTATCCAGCCATGGTGGCCAGGGCGGGTGCGCGGGCCGTGTTTGTGCCTCTTGAACGTCCGGGATTTGGTCTTCCGCGTGAGCAACTCATGAATGTATTGAGTCATAAGACCAGGGCAATTGTGATCAATAACCCACAGAACCCATGCGGCAAGGTCTTTTCCTTTGAGGAGCTCGACTGGTTGGGCAGGCTCTGTGAAGAACATAATGCGTTTATGATCAGCGATGAGGTATATGAGCATTTAGTCTATGATTACAGATCCCATGTGACGTTGCTGAATGTCCCATCATTGGCTGATCGGTGTCTTGTGATCTCGTCAACGGCCAAGACATTTTCCATGACCGGTTGGAAGGTGGGTTATGTGGTGGCTTCAGAGCCCTTGAGCAGTGCCGTCCGAATGAGTCACCAGTTTCTTACATTTTGCACGCCAGGGCCATTACAGGAAGCAATGGCCCTGGCCATGGAAATGGATAAAAGTTACTATGAATCTCTCTTAAAGGATTACTCAGCCAAACGAGAATGGTTTTGCAATGCCCTTGCCGACATGGGATTTTCCGTACTTATGCCTGAGGGAACATACTATGCATCCATAGACATAAGTACCCTTGATTTTGAGGACGATCTGGCATTCTGCCATTATCTTGTCAGTGAAGTGGGAGTTGCAGCCATTCCGTCGTCTTTTTTCTGGAATGATCGGAGGGGAGGGCGAGATCTTGTTCGTTTTTGTTTCTGTAAGAAAAATGAGACATTGGATGAAGCCATACATCGTCTTCATAAATGGAGAAAATGAAAGTAGCTGCTTTGCAGTGTGACATTGTCTGGGAAGACCGAACGGCTAATTATCAAAAGGTATACAGGTTTGCGGAAAAGGCAGCGGATGAAGGTGCTGATGTGCTTGTTCTTCCTGAGATGTTTTCCACGGGATTTTCCATGAATCATGCTGTAACCGTTGAAAGGCCTGATGGGGAGACAGCCTCTTTTGTCAGGGCACTGTCCCGGGACTTTCATATGAATGTCATTGCAGGTCTTGTGCTGGAAGGCAACCACGGACTTGGACGAAACTGTGCTTTGACGGTTGACCAAATGGGACGTGATGTGGCCCTTTACACGAAGACTCACCTCATACGTATCCTTGAAGAGGATCAGCATCATGAACCTGGAGACGAGCCGAAACCGTTTCCTCTGGGTGGTATGAACTGTGCCTGTTTTATTTGTTACGACCTCCGTTTTCCTGAGCTTTTCAGACTCATAGCAGGCAAATGTGGTCTCGTCTTTGTCATTGCATCATGGCCTGACGCCCGTAAAAGTCATTGGAATATTCTGTTACAGGCCAGGGCTGTTGAGAATCAATTGTACATGGTCGGCGTGAACCGTATCGGCAGCGGGGGAGGCCTTTCCTTCTCAGGTGGCACGGTGATCTATGATCCATTAGGCAAGATAATTGCACATGGGGGTGACAGGGAAGGGTTGGTTGTGGGAGATGTAGAGTCGGCAATGGTTTCCAAGGTAAGAAATACTATGCCTTTCCTCAAAGATCGTCGTTTTTGAAACACGTGGAAATGTGAACCGTTCACGGATTCAGTGTTCACAGGTTTCAGGTGTCTGGTTTCAGGTTCAGAAAGGACCGCAGTGATAAAGAAGAGTTGTGTGTATGTGGAGTATCTTGTGGTCCACAAAAGCTTATGATGTCCAAACAAAGAGAACATTTCTTGTGTTTTCCTCTCCTGACACCTGAAACCATTATTGGATTCTTCATAAAGGTAAATTTTAACCACACAAGAACATCAGTGAAAAGACCTGTGAGCCGCTCGCTGTGAACGGATACCGGAAAACATCTATCTCATAAGAATTCATAGGTGTTATGGAGAGGATTGTCTATGGGCGTGTCTTTCTCAGATGGATGAAAAATTCTTTATTCCCGTCGGCACCTTTTATTGGAGATTCAACGACCCCGAGTACTTCCAGGTCATGATTGGATGCAAAGCATTTTATCTTCTCTATGACCTGCATGTGTTTCACAGGATCATGGACGATCCCCCCTTTGCCCACTTTCCCCTTTTCCACCTCAAACTGGGGTTTGATCAAGGCTGCTATATCTCCTCTTCTCCTTATGAATTCAATGATTTTAGGGAGTACTTTTGTGAGGGAGATAAAAGAGATGTCCACAACAGCCAGGTCTGCTTCCTCGTCGATCTCTTCGGTATTCAGGTGGCGGATGTTCTTTCGTTCCAGGCTTACTACCCGTGGGTCTTGCCTCAGCTTCCATGCAAGTTGCCCATACCCCACATCAATTGCATAGACCTTCTTTGCTCCTCTCTGCAGCAGACAATCTGTAAATCCTCCGGTGGAAGCTCCCACATCGAGAGCCACCGAACCATTCACTTGAAGTTGAAATTCGTCGATGGCATGGGCCAGTTTCAGCCCTCCGCGACTCACATATGGGATATCGTTCCCCTTGAGCCTGAGGGAAGAGTCACAGAATACCTTAGCCCCAGCCTTATCGATCTTGTGATCATCTACGATCACCTTCCCTTGCAGAATAAGGGCCTTTGCCCGTTCACGACTTTGAACAAAGCCCTTATCCACAAGCAGTTTATCAAGGCGTTCTTTTTTCTTTGTTGTCATCCTCAAAGTTGTATCTCAGGTGTATTCCCTTTCTTCAATTAGGATCGTTTTTCCTTTATGACCGCCTGGGCAGCGGCTAACCGAGCGATGGGAACCCTATAAGGTGAACAGCTCACATAGTCCAAACCCGTTCTATGACAAAACTCTATTGAACTGGGATCACCGCCGTGCTCTCCGCAGATGCCGATTTTAAGGCCGGGACTTGTTTTTCTTCCTCTTTCCACACCTATCTCGACAAGTTTTCCCACTCCATTTATATCCAGTTGTTGGAATGGATCGTTATCCAATATGCCTTCTTCGATGTAATCAGATAAAAACTTCCCTGCATCGTCTCTGCTCAGCCCGAAGGTCGTCTGGGTGAGATCATTGGTGCCGAAAGAGAAGAACTCCGCTTCATGTGCTATTTCATCCGCTGTGACTGCGGCTCTGGGCAGCTCAATCATAGTGCCTACAAGATAGTCTATCTTTGTTCCCTGGGCATCCATTACCTCTTTGCCTATTCTGTCCACAATTTCTTTCTGCAGCTTCAGTTCATTCACATGTCCCACCAGGGGGATCATGATCTCCGGATTCATGCTGACGCCCTCTTTTGCCACCTGACAGGCCGCCTCAAATATGGCTCTCACTTGCATTTCGGTAATCTCCGGATAGATGATTCCGAGGCGGCATCCTCTGTGACCCAGCATGGGATTGCTCTCATGGAGACTGGCTATCTTTGAGGCGAGTTTCTCCTTTGAAATGCCTATCTTCACGGCCAGGGCATCTATCTCCTCTTCTTCACTTGGAAGAAACTCATGCAGGGGGGGGTCAAGGGTTCGAATGGTAACGGGCATCCCCTTCATCAACCTGAAGATGTCTATGAAGTCATCCCTTTGCATGGGCATCAGTTTTGATAAGGCCTTTTCTCTCCCTGCCCTGTCATCTGCCAGGATCATCTCACGGACCGAATCGATTCTATCACCTTTAAAAAACATGTGTTCTGTTCGGCACAGTCCTATACCCTCAGCGCCAAAACTTCTGGCTATTTCCACTTGTTCAGGTTCGTCGGCGTTGGTTCGAACCCTCAAAGTCCTGATATGATCAGCCCAGGACATTATCTCGGAATATATCTGAAATATTGGGGAATCCTTAGGTTTTAAAGTCTTATCTATCAACACTTGGAGGGTCTCTGACGGGGTTGTCTTGATTTCACCCAGGATCACTTCACCCAGTGTCCCGTCGATGGAAATGTAGTCTCCCTTCTTAATTGTACGACCGGCGACCTTCATCTCCTGTGAATTGTAATCGATATCCAAGGCGCCACACCCGGCTACGCACACTTTGCCCA
>JAXHSZ010000123.1:0-5181 GCA_034190725.1 Thermodesulfobacteriota bacterium | reverse complement strand
AATCTATGCAAAAATGCTCTCATCACCCGAATCCTTTACGAAGAGACAGGAGGTATCCGTCAATGTCACGACTTTATGCATGCTTCCGCAATCGGGATCATTGGATATCCCAAATATATTCAAATCGGCTCTGGGAGCCTTTGCAATGACTTCTTCGAATTTTCCAACGAACACCAATATTTCCGTTTCGGCCGGAATTCTGGCGCGATCTGCGATTTTACGCAGAATCGATTCGGCTTTGCCTCGGTCTTCCTCTTTATCAGTAACAGTCAATACTCTGAGGTTGCTGTCCCAATTATGTTCCAACTGCAATGCCATAAGGAGTGCCAGATCTATATTGGGACTTCGCAATCTAAGCCAGATATTTACCTTTTCCTTCTTGCCAAATACGGCTTTGGGGTGAAGCGCCAATGTAACAATACCAAGTCTCTCCCGAATCGAAATGGTGATCATCTCTTCCAGCCTTTTGTCTTTCGACGGGTCGGAACTCATGGTAAGAAACACGATATTCGGCGGGAAGAACATACTCTTAAAAACCTGAGTAATAATGCTGATACCCTCCAAGAAATTTCGCGATTCTATGACCATAGCGGCCACAAAAATCCCCTCGGCCTTTATCGGCATCACCAATTCATCCAATCTTTCTTCAAGCTCATCTGCTGTTTGCCCGTCCTTAATGCTCTTCATCGTGTCGTCTCTTCTAAACACCACACTCACCATTTGATTTATTCTGTGTTCCAGTCCCTGTTCCATGACTTTTACCGTAAATAAACGCAGAGTCCCGCTTGGAGAGACGATGTCCTTTATAAATTCCATTAAATGAGTCCAGTTCCTTGGGTCTTCAACAGGGATCATTAAATTGGGTTTCCATGACTTTGCATGTTGTGGCATACGTATGGACATCTTTGCCGCCCATTCTGCAATTGCATTAAAGAGTCCGCTTCGCACATCACCCCAGCGAACCGTAAGCCTTCGCTTTACCTGAATTGCATAAACAACTAAAATAAATACAATCGCTACCGCTGCAAACTCCGGATTGATTAAAAACATGGTAATCAAACACCACAGGCCTCCCACAAGGGGCACCATCAAAGGGATATTGAAGCTCGGACGAAAGGAGGGTATCCCAATCCCCTTTTCCACCAGCACGGCCAGATTAATCGCCCCGTACGTTATGAGAAAGAACATTGTCAGGAGGGGAGCAATGGTATTCAACTCGCCGAAGAGAAGACTGACTTCAATCACTATTCCCGTGAACAGAGTCGCATAGCGCGGTTCACCATTTTTGCTCCGCCGTGCCAGTATCTTTGCGAAGGGCACAACTCTGTCCTGTCCCAGGGCCATAAGAGTTCTGGGGCCGCCCACGATACTCCCCAAAGCAGAAGAGAGGGTCGCCCCGAAGATTCCTGCAATTAAAAGCATACGCCAGCGTGAAATATCCATCATGATCGCATAATTTTCAAGCAATGCCTCTGGTGTGGCATGTCGATCCAGCCAGTATGCAACCGTGATATAGATAATCATTGAAATACCGATGGCGGAAAGGATACCTATGGGCAGGCTCTTTCTGGGGTCTCTCAGGTCACCGGACATTGACGCTCCGGCCCCTATACCCGTTACTGCAGGGAAAAATATGGCAAAAACAACCCAGAAAGGGGCATTATGGAAATCACCCCAAACCACAATTTCATGACCTTCATCCCCTTTTCCCATGAAAAAAGAGATCAACGACAGGAAAACAGCCAACATGATGATATACTGAACCTTCATGGCTACCTTGGCGCTGATAAAGGAGAGAATAAAGAGGCATATCAATGCGGTGGTTGAGACGATACGAGGATCATGGGACGGAAAGATCGCCATCCAGCCTTCCGTAAAACCGATGATATACAGAGTGGCACCGAGAGCTTGTGACAGGTATAGGGGAATTCCAATAGCGCTACCGACCTCCGCGCCCAATGACCGGGAAACAAAGGCATAAAACCCCCCGGCTCCGATCTTGACATTTGTGGCCATTGAAGACAGAGACAGCCCTGTTGTCATCGTCACAAGCTTTGCCAGCAAGATGATTAAAAGTGCCCCGCCGAAACCTGCGTTGCCTACCACCCATCCGAGGCGCAGATACATGATCACACCGAGGATTGTCAGGAGGGTGGGTGTAAAGACACCTTCAAACGTACCAAAACGTCGTGCGGAATTGCTCATCCGATTGTCTCTTTAAACTTCTCATCCCACACTTCAATAAGATACTCTTTTTGCTCCTCAAATTTCAATGCCTGCTCTTCCACAAGCGCTTCGGCTTCCTGGGTTGTCATATCCATGGTTTGTCTGACAAAAGATGCCACACGTGCATAATAGAGGGGTGTGACCAGGTCCACAAGTTTTTTTCTGTTCACTTTCCAGGCGTGGAAGGTTGCGGCCAGCTCATACAGAATCTTTACCCACACATCTGTAGGCATGTGGAATTGATCGGCATCCATGGCTGCAACCCTTTGAATCTCCTGGAAACAATCCTCTTGAAAGATATCTTTCCACAGAGATGAGAATTGCTGGAATCCGATTTTGAAACGCTCGATCATTCCCTGAAGGTCCACATTGACGGGCTCCGGCTCCACGAATCCCTCAAAACCGAATGTCTCGACAGGTTCGCTGCTCGAGACTTTCTTCCAATTCGTCTCAAAATGTTCCATAAGCGAGAAGAGGGTCCACACAACCTGACGAAACATGGGCCCCAGGTGCTCACCGGGATCTTTGGCATCATGGATCTTCACCCCCAGATTGGACTGGCAGACTTTGACCCCCTGAGTTATTGCATTGGTGGTCATCCAGATATCGATACCGAAACGTGACACATCCGTATCCCATACATCCTGATCGATGTAAAATTCGGCCATATCTTGAGAAATTGCAAAGTCTCCGCCTATGGGTTGTCGTATACGTTTTCCATACAAGGCGCGGGTGAGGTTATACACGATATTGTTTGTGATGGTTCCATCATACTTGTGTCGCACGTATACCGGGGCCACGAACTCATATTCCATATTTATCACGGGATCCATAAGGTACTTGACCCAGTCCGATGTGATGCTCCTGAGATCCGAATCCACCACCGCACAGGCTTTGACATCAAGCCTCTGTGCGGTTTCGAAGATGGATCTCAGAGCAGTACCTTTGCCACCTGGTCCACGATAAATTGAAACGATCTTTTCCTGCCACGGTTTGATCTCAAACTCCTTCACCACTTCTCTGGTGTCGTCCGTGGATCCCCCGTCCGCAACGAATATCACGCCCCTTTGATCCTTGAAATGCTTGGCCAGTCCGTGCGTGACCATTTGGATAACATGGACGATCGTCATCTCGTTATTATAACAGGGTATGCCGACCAGGATGTCGGCAGATTCGATCTCCTCAATCCGTTTCGATGGATATGATCTCAGTGCAGTGTCATAGTGCATCACATTCCTCCTTTCATTCAAGCCCTTCCATAGATTTCCGTCATCTGTCGCAACTTTTTCGAAAGTTGTATGGAAAGCTGTCCGGGTAAGAGCCGCCACTGCCAGTTCCCCTGCGTCGTCGCCGGCCGATTCATCCTGGCCTCTTCCCCCAGATTCAGAATATCCTGCATGGATGTAACGGCAAGGTTGGCCACGGACATCATTGCCATTCTGATGAACTCCCATGAAATATCCTCATTTGATACCTCGCGGCCGAGATACTGGAATAATCGCTCCTTTTCCTCCGGCGCAGCCTCGTTTTCAAACCAACCCTTCACCGTGTTATTGTCATGGGTGCCCGGATAGACGATACAGTTCTTTGCAAGGTTGTGGGGTATATAAGGATTTGTAGAAAGATCATCACCAAAGGCAAAAAGCAAGATCTTCATTCCGGGCAATTCAAAGCGGGACATGATCTCTCTCACGTCAGGAGTGATGACGCCGAGGTCTTCTGCAATCACCGGCAAGTATGGAAACTTTCTTAAGAGGGTCATCAGGAAGTCTTCAGCCGGCGCTTCAATCCACTTCCCATTCATGGCTGTTTTTTCACCTGCTGGAATTTCCCAGTATCCCACAAGACCCCGAAAATGATCGATTCTCACCATGTCGAAGAGTTTCAAGGCATGTTTTGTTCTCTGAACCCACCATCTGTATCCGGTGTCTTTCAACACATCCCATCTGTAGAGAGGATTGCCCCAGAGTTGTCCTGTTTTACTGAAGTAATCGGGTGGCACACCTGCAACTGCATATGGTTTTTTTGCCTCATTCAATTTGAAAACCTCCGGATGGGTCCAGAGGTCTACACTATCATACTGCACATAGATGGGCATATCGCCTATTATCTGAATCCCCCTCTCACCACAGTACTGTTTCAGAGAGAACCACTGTGTAAAGAAGATATATTGAAGAAATTTTTCAAAATCGATTCTGTCATGGAACTCTGTTGCAGCCGATTCCAGAGCTTCATTTTCTCTATCACGCAGTTCAGGAGGCCAGTCACTCCATGTCTTTCCATTATAATGAGATTTGAGAGCCGCAAAAAGGGAATAGTCATCTAACCATACTGAATTCTCCTGACAAAACTTTCGATAATCATATTTTTCTGTTCTTTTTTTAAAGTTTTGATAGGCCATAAAAAAGAGTTCCCTCTTTGAAGAAATCACAGCAGCATAGTCAATCCTGTCATAAGAAAAGACTGGGTAAGACATAATATCTTCATCATTTAATAAACCATCCTGTAGGAGAAGCTCAGGACTGATAAAAAGGGAACTGCAGGCGAACGCAGAAATACTGTGATAAGGAGAACTCCCATAGGCAGGTTCTATAGGGTTGAGCGGAAGGATCTGCCAGAATGACTGCTTTGCGTCAACGAGGAAGTCTACAAAACGAAACGCTTGTGGCCCAAGATCCCCTATGCCGAATCTTGAGTGCAAAGATGGTACATGAAGGAGTACTCCACTTCCTCTTCTCTTCATTTTTCCTCCGTATTTTTCAGTAATGACATGGGAAAAGATTGAAAATCACACATATCCCTCGTTTTTGAAGAAGAGGATGCTGAGAGGGGGAAGGGTCAGACAGAGGGAATGGTATCGTTCATGGGCCGGAACCGGTGTGGCCTCAACGCCGCCGAAGTTTCCGTGTCCGGTGCCGCCGTACAGAGTCGCATCGCTGTTGAGGATCTCTCTCC
>JAXHSZ010000122.1:0-13427 GCA_034190725.1 Thermodesulfobacteriota bacterium | reverse complement strand
GCTATGCATATATGTGAACTGATTAATTCATTATCAATTGTATTACTCATAATATTTTTTGTTGGTGGGCTAGCGTCATGCGAGGCAGACCCCTTTCCCAGAATATTGTTACCTGTTCATCCTGATGCAATTTCCACCAAAAGGATCAATGATAAGCCGGTGAAAGGGGCAAAGGCTGTTGTCTATAATGTCTCCGTTCAGTTTCCCGCTACCAAAATCATCGAATTCTATAATCGTGAGCTGGTGTCCATGGGCTACGTGCCTTTGAATGCTACAATTGAGAGCCGTCCACTTGGAATATGGTCAAGCATCAATAACCGGACGGGGAAATTTGAAGAGGTTAAAAAGGCTCCAGGCTTATACATCGCGCATTGGGTTGACAATTCAAAAGAGACATGGATTTGGTTGGTGATCTCTTACAAGTTTGATGGGGCAGACCCATCTTGGGACAATACTGCGATTGTAAGCTGCAATATAGCCAAATATTCGACTTATGAAGAGGGGATCAGGATAAAGGAATTGATGAAGGACAAAACGCACAATAAATGACTGAACATGAATTTTCAAATCTGCTGCACGTCTCTATAAACCGTTTACTCATAACATTTATCCAATTAAAGAAACAACGCTATGGTCCCATTATCTGAAAAACTAAAGCTTTGGTTGAAATATTATGTTCAAATGAATTACATGAAAAAGTAATTCAATTATTGGAAAATCAATGCGCAGACAATCTGTCATTTTTTAGAAAAAGAGTCATTAGAAGACCTCGAAAGGGTAAGATTTGCAGTACTAAAAATTGGCAGATGTAATATCGACAAATTAAATTGATGACGCTCACAAATTATGGACTAAAAGAAATATAAGATTAGATAACAAATCGCTGGCTATGGACCGGGAAACGTCAAGGCATTATTCAAGACCTCGCTTGATCATAAGACTAACTTTTCACCACGCTTTAGGGTTGCCTTCCCGGCCCCATAGCTCAATGCTGGCACATATGGGAAATGTTGATGTCTTAATAATAGAATGAGAATTAACTGTAAAGAGTATATGGAGCAAACCATGCATGGATTAAAACAAAATTTGCCGGAGTTTGTGGTTTGCATATTTATACCTCTCCTCATATTATGTGCCTACTCAAGTTCCTCAACCAGTTGAAAAGTGCATTTGTTTTCAATTGGATACTCGTTCGAAACCGATGTGTCATCACTTGAGACTCTTTTGACAGACCTACTTTGGAATTTCAATTTAGCAAATGATCCTGGCGCTTTGCTTCAGGGTTATACATGAATGAAACTTGTTTTTTAGCTTCAACCTAAAGTGATCTGTTCAAGGTTCAGAGTTCAAGGTTCAAATTTTATAATCTGTTGACATCCCTCACTTTATAACACAATACTCAGATGAGTCTTTTTCACCCATGGGTGAAATATACATGTCGCCCCACCCCTATTAAGGCATAATCCTTTTGATGTGAGTCAGAGTTAGGGATCATCAACCGGGAACCGTGAACGTTGAACCGCTCAACTTAGCTTCAAGTTTCTTAGGAGGTTAAAACAATTTGTGACTGACAAAGAGACGTTTTTCATAAAGAGGGGCGCTGTGAGGTGTCTCTATATCCATTTTAAAGGAAATTGCACTTCAACAATACGCTTTCAAAAAAGGAGGAAAAAGTTATGGAAAGAACGGATTTAATGAAACTTCTTTTTGCTGTCTGTATCTCACTTATCATATTCATCCTGCCGAATGTTCTAACATGGGGGGCAGATGTTCCGGGGGTGACATCCAACACTGTAAAATTCGGGGGTATGGGTGATTTGACAGGAATGGCCGCTGAGGTATGGGTTCCAGCTGCTGAGGCCATAAGAACGCAAATCAGACAAATCAATGATACTGGAGGTATTCACGAGCGAAAGATTAAATTCATCCTTGAAAATGACCATTATTCAATACCTCGGGCTTTATCGGCTTTCAAGAAGCTGGTCTTCAGGGACAAGGTGTTCGCAGTCCAAGGAGCCTCTGGAATGGGGCATACCCATGCCATTATCCCCCTTGCAGAAAAGGCAGGAATACCTATGATTGCCGTAACAAATGATAATAGGTACTTTGAACCCGTAAGGAAGTATCTCTTCAGTCCCCTTCCCTTTTATGAAGACCAAATAAAACTGATATTCGAATATATATGGGGTGACTTAAAAGCAGAAAACCCGATAATTGGTTTTGCCTCTCCTGATGTGGGAGCCGGAAAGATATGCAGGGATTTAGTAAGAAATGAAGCCTCAATGCATAACCTGAAAGAAGTTCATGAAGCTATGTTTCCTGTGGGGTCGTCCGATTGTACGACAGAGGTTATGCGTTTTAAGAAACAAAAACCAGACTTTATCATCATTTATGGAGCCCCTGCAACCACTTCCCCTTTCCTCCGTGATTCTCTGAAGTTGGGCCTGTCGACTACTTTTATCGCTTTGCAGTACTCATGTGTTGAACCCACTATACAGATAGCCAGGAAGGCAACTCAAAATATGATAGGGGTCAATTGCTTCAGTTCCTGGGATGAAGAGAGTCCTGGGATGAAAAAGATCAGAAAAATCACATATCAGTATAGTCCTCGTTCTACAAGGCGGGACAGAAACTATATCAATGGATGGATACTCGGATTCCTGATTCGTGAAGGACTAAAAAATGCTGGCAGAGATCTGGACCGTGAGGCCTTCCTCAGAGGATTGGAAGGTATCAATAATTTTGATACGCAAGGCATATGCGGAACAGTTAGCTTCGGCCCTGATGATCATAAGCTCATCGACGACAACAGGTTTTACAAAGCTGATCCAGACAACATGCGACTCATACCAATAACCGGTTGGAGAAGGCCCAAAAGTCATTGATTCAATTGCGGATGATTTGATCAAAAATGAATAATCTACTGCAAGTCATATATTCTCTTCATTCCAAAAAAACTTGTTCTATTTTTTGATTTATCGTCAATAAAAAATCATGTAAGATCGCACACAAGTGAAGTCTGAAATAAGAGGCTTTTCTTTTGTTGTGTCGCTTTTCACATCCTAATATCACTCATTGCGGGTAATTGATATTGGCTATGATTATGTAAGGCTACCCTGAAAGGATCAGTGAAATGAATTATCGTGCACTCATCTTCGATGATGAGAAAACGATTCGAGAGATTTTATGGTCATTGTTTGACGATAGAGGATATGAAGTATTTACTTTCCCAAATCCAGGTACTTGTCCCCTCAGCCAAGCGGAACTATGCCCTTGTTTAACTGATGAGACATGTGCAGATTTGATTTTGTCAGACATGAATATGCCTATTCAGAAAGGGTTGATATTCTTAGAAGATCAAATTGAAAAGGGGTGTAAATGTAAGCAGTTAGCTTTGATGTCCGGAAGTTTTTCGGAGGAAGATTTATCGAAAGCAAAATCATTGGGGATAAAGATATTCAAAAAACCATTCAATCTAACAGAAATTCACAATTGGATTGATGAAATTGAAAAGGATATTACACCGAAAAGAAAACTTTCAGATTGGTTTATAAAATGAATGCCACAAATTTCAAAAGATCAGCCTAACATGATTGTTGCAGCAGACATCTATTTACGTCGGCTGAAGTGTTGCATTGAGCATATAAATAAAGCAGGGAGGGGAGGACGTAATGATAAAAAAAAGTCTAAAAGCTATAGGAGTCTCAATACTAACAGTTTTACTTGCAGTATCTTTAACAGCATGTGAGGATGGAGGTGGAGGAGACACAGGGACTGGTTCTGGTAGTGCTGTGGGACAAGGTCCGGTTACCGAGTGGGAGACCTTAACCAGTGAAGTGATGAAGCTTTATAGCTCTGGTGATTATATTCAAGGGATAAAAGTTGCCGAGCGCGCACTTCAAGTTGCTCAACAAAATGATGGCCCTGACCATCCCAATGTGGCCTTAAGCCTCAGTAATTTGGCTGAGCTTTATGAGGCCCAGAGGGAATATGCAAAAGCAGAACCACTCTACAAACACTCGCTGGAAATTCTGGAAAAAGTGTATGGCAAAGACAATCCATTTCTGGTGCCGACACTTTTAAACATGGCTTCGCTCTATAAAGATACTGGCAGAGAAAACGAGGCACAGCGAATGATGGAGCGTGCAAATAAAATACAGGCGAAACAATGATACATGTGGCTGACCTTCCAATACACCAGTGTAGCTGATTGGGGCAGTGAGTGTACATCCAGAATGTCATGGCGAACATGGTGTTTTCGATTGAACAGGTTTTTTACATCAGATTCAGTAAGATATGGCCTCACGACAGGTAATTATACACTCAACTTAAGAACTCTTATCCAATTGAAAAATCATAAGAACCGAGTCATAAACCCGAAGGTTCAGTTCAGAAAGAGATAACATATACGCATGGTTGAACTGAATGAAGGGCCGTAGGGTAGAGGCAATATTGTATACCCGGATCCTGAGAAGGCGATCATGGAACTTATGAGAAGAAATGACTCATAGTCATAAAGAGGTAAAAAAAGACAAGTTTTTACATGAGATGGGGTAGCGCTGATTTTAAATGAGAGGAGTAGGATGCTCCGTCACAATTCCGTTGACAAATTTTTACTTCTTTGAAAGTCTGACCGGTTCACGTCCGGGAGCGGAAATTCCACGGCGCTCAAGCAACGATCCGTCCTGCAGGTAGAGATCGATCAACGCCTTGAGGTAGTCGGCAAGGGCCTCTACCTCAGCGATCCTGCTGACCAATAAATCCCGCTGAGCTTGAGCCACCATAAAGCTGGTTGATTTCCCAACTCGTAGTTTTTCGGTTTCCGTTCTGAGTTTTTCTTCATCGAACATCCGAGTAACCGATGAGGCGGCAATCTGCTGCTTGGTTCGGTTGACCTCAATGTAGGCGGTGCGGACATCGACTTCCACAAGCTGTGAAAGGTTCTGAAGAGCTTTATGCGCCTGTTCCTGAGTCACCTGCGCTCGCCTGTGAAGGGCTTTTGCATCCCTATTAAAAATAGGATAACTAAAGCTGACGCCCACCAGAGCATCATAATTGTTTTCGTTGATATTGCCGATGGATTCGCCAAAAGCATTTGCATACCCGCTTTTTCCAAGGGTAATAAAAAGATCCATCAAGGGCAGTAATCCATTCCGGGTTTTAACAAGCTCCAGATCCCCTCTTAATATTTCCAAACGTGCTTCGTTTAAAATCGGGCGCATGCGCATCGACACAGCTACATGCAACTCGACATCTTCCAGCTCGATTTCCGGCAAGGTCGGCTGATTGATTAAATCAACTTCTCGCTGCCAGATTCCGGGCTCTGCTGGGTTAAGCAACCTCAGTAGTTGAAGACGAATAGTTTCCTTGTTTGCCCGCGCTTCAATGAGAGCCTGCTTCTGCGCCGCAACCTCGGCCTGGATGGCCGCCAATTCGGCTCTGGCTAATCTGCCGACGGCGATCAATTCTTTAGTTTCGTTGAGTTGCTGACGGGCGACTTTCAGTGACTCTTCAACAATTTCGATCTGACGTCGAGCCAATGCATAGTTCCAGTAAGTACGTTCTAACTCCGCCACCAGAAACTCGGTAAAACCCCGCAACTCATATTCGGACATGCGCATATCCAGGCGTGCCTGCTTCAGTCGGGCCAGATTCACGTCTGTTCCGTATCCATTCAGCAGCGCCTGAGTAAACGTGATGCCCAAACGGGTCGAATAAAAGTTGTCATCATAAAGAGAGGAGTCATTCATTTTGGTGCCGGCTTCCAGGGCAGCCGCCGTACCGGTCGGGAAATATTGCTCCAGAGAAATTATGCCTTGAACAGTATCGGTGGTGAAATCTTCAGTTTCAGATCCGGATCTTGCAAGACTTTCTCCTTTCTCCCTGCCGGCTGAGATATCTACGTTTGTTACAGGATCAAAAACAGCTCTTTCCTGGTCTACAATGGTTTGCTGGATTGAGGGGTTCATTCTTTGCACTTCAAGGGAGCGGTTGTTTTCAAGACAAAGCAAAATGGCTTCGGTGATGGAGACTTTCAAAGGCCCCGGCAGTACCGTTCGTTCTGTAATTTCTTGAGGTTGCTCGGTAGACTCCAGGCGCATTTTTACTGCCGCATCGGCAGACACATTCGTCCCTCCCACTGTTCGGTCGATCCGTTCCTCAACCAGCGTACAGGATGCTGACACGAGCAATAATCCGCACGCAGCAAGGAGCGCCAGTAGTCGATGACAACTTCTTTCAAACATCATACCAGATCATCACGAACCCCGATCCGCGCGATGGCGATCGGTTTGGTCCGATTTAGAGTTGTTTTTACAATAGGTTTGTTATACTATATAGTGTCCGAATGAAAACTGTCATTTCGCCAATCTCTGCATCAGATAAAAATATTAATCCTCAAAATATTCAATATATTCCTGCGGTTAAAATTCTGATCTTCCTTGCCCTTGACGAAAAATCCTAGTTTGTGCCCGTCCAGAAATGGGGATTTTTGTTCAAGGTCAAGGCATGCGAGAAAAATAACCGCAGGCATATGTTTGATATTCCGAGGATTATTTTTCGAGCATAATGCAGATATTAGGCAAGAGACCATTTATGGATGGGCACTAGTTTTCATTCAGGCACTATATAATTTTTGCGTCACAATAACAACTGAAAACTGTTTTGAACATATGACGCTTCTATCTGTTTGACGGGGAAAAACAGCGTTTGCGGATCTTTATTCAGATCCTTTCATCGAACATTTCTCCGTGTCGATTTCATCCTTCAAGTACAGTGTTCTTTGTTTCAGGTCAAAGTGCGTATTTCTTGGAAAGAGACCATTTTAATAACAATGGAAAGGATATGTTACCATGAAATCGGGTGGCCCCAAAATTTTTATTCTGACGGTTCTCCTGATTGGAACAACGGCAGGGCTCGGCTGGGTAATTTTTGCTCAATTTCAAGAGCGGGCTGGAATGAGTAGGAGTCATAAAGCTTTACGACCGGTGCCTGTAGAAGTGGTTCAGATTCAGCGCGGGCCGATCGCGTTAAAGCAGACATTCAGCGGGGAGTTGGAACCCCAGGCTGAGTTTGTCGTTGGGCCGAAAGTGAGCGGCCGTGTGGAGCGTATGATAGTGAATATCGCCGATAAAGTAAAGCGGGGGCAGATTGTGGCCGAGTTGGACAATGATGAATATGTCCAGGCTGTAGCCCAGGCCCAGGCCGATCTGGTAGTAGCCAGAGCCAACCTGTCCAAAGCCAAGAGTGACCTGGAAATTGCTCATCGCGAGTTTAAACGCACCGAGTCACTTTTAAAGCGCGGGATCGCATCTGATTCTGAATTCGATGCTGCATGGCAGGATCAACTGGCAAAGAAGGCTCAACTTGAAGTGGCTTCGGCCCGGGCAGCTAAGGCCGAATCATCTCTGAAAACTGAAAATATCCGACTCGGTTATACCAGAGTAACAGCGGGCTGGACCGGCGGCGACGAGTATCGGATTGTCGCTGAGCGTTACGTGGACGAAGGACAAACCGTAGCCGCCAACGCACCGCTGCTCTTGATCATTGAACTCAATCCCATCATCGGAGTCGTATTCGTCACCGAGAGAGACTACGCTCACCTGAAACCCGGACAGCTCGTTTCACTAACAACAGACGCCTATCCGGGAGAACAGTATACGGGACGCATCGATCGCATTGCCCCCGTCTTCCGCAAGAGCACCCGGCAGGCACGGATCGAAATAACCATCGACAATTCACAGCATCGACTCAAACCCGGCATGTTCATCAAAGCAACAGTGGTATTGGCCCAGGTGCAGAAAGCCACCATCGTCCCGGAACTCGCATTGACCAAACGTGATGACACGAGTGGTATTTTTCTCGTCAGTGAGGATGGAAAATCGGTGGCTTGGCGCGCGGTAAACGTAGGCATCCGCGAAGGCGACCGCGTGCAGGTGGACGGTGACGGGCTGTCCGGTCGGGTCGTAACCCTGGGTCAGCAACTGGTAAACGACGGATCCTCAATAACGATTCCTGCCGAGGGGCAAAAAGCAACAGTAGATCACAAAAAGGTGAACACCCCATGAATCTGCCGAGTTTCAGCGTCAAACGCCCGGTTTTTACAACAATGGTGACCCTGATCTTGGTCGTCATGGGGGCCGTCTCTCTGAATAGGCTGCAAATCGACATGCTGCCCAATATCGAACTCCCGACGCTGAGCATTATAACGGAATACGAGGGTGCCAGTCCCGAGGTGATGGAGCGGTTAGTGACTCAAATCATCGAAGAGATCATTGCTACGGTTCCGGGGGTGGAGGAAATAACATCGACATCCTCGGAAGGGAGAAGCATGGTCAATGTCAGTTTCGTGTGGGGTACGGAAATCGATACTGCGGCGATTGACGTTCAGGGGAAACTCGAAGATGAGATCAACGAACTGCCGGACGATATCGTCAGACCTCGCATCCGAAAATTCGACATCGCCAGTTTTCCGATAGTACTGCTGGGAATTTCCAGCAATCTCGATCCTGTGGAACTCACGGAACTGATTGAAGTTCAAATCCGGAACCGCTTTGCTCGCGTTCCGGATGTTGCGCAGGTTGACGTTTGGGGAGGCTTCAACCGGGAGGTCCGGATCGAACTGGACCCTGACCGGATCAAAGCCGTTGGTCTGCCTCTCGATCGGGTGATCGATGCGATTCGTGACGCCAACCTCGATCTTCCGACGGGAAAGCTCGAACAGGGACGTTACGAGGTTACGCTACGCGCACCGGCCGAGTTTATCAACCTCGACCAGATTCGAGATACAGTCATCGTCCGGCGTGACGGTGCCGCTATCAAGCTGTATCAAATCGCCGAAGTGAAAGACACCTATGAGAAGGTAACGCGTATCGTGCGCGTTAACGGTGAGCGCGGACTCCGTGTGGCTATTCGCAAACAAGCCAATGCCAATACGGTCGAAGTATCCAGACGTATTCTGGCTGAAATTGATGCGGTCAATGAAGATTTTCCTCAGATCAAGATTGTTCCGGTTATCAATCAAGGCAATTTCATAGAGCGGTCAATCGCAAATGTTGCCCAATCGGCACTTTACGGGGGTGGGCTGGCAATCTTGGTTTTACTCTTTTTCCTACGCAATTTCCAAAGCACGATGGTGATTTCCCTCTCTATCCCAATCTCAATCGTAACTACTTTTGCGTTAATTTTCTTCGGGGGATTTACACTCAATTTGATGACCCTTGGCGGGCTCGCCCTGGGGGTAGGAATGATGGTCGACAGTTCCATCGTTGTGCTCGAAAACATCTTCCGACACCGCAACGAGAAGGCCGAAGCACCGGAAGAAGCATCGGTAGAAGGTGCCCGTGAGGTCGGGACGGCAATTATTGCAAGCACCATAACCACACTTGTAATTTTTCTGCCTTTGATTTTCGTGCGCGGTGTCTCCGGCGTGTTATTTAAGGAGTTGGCGTACGTGATCATCTTTGCGCTGATCTGTTCCCTGACCGTGGCACTCAGCCTAGTGCCCATGCTCTCATCCAGGCTCCTGACGCCAAACAAACAGAACTTCAAGAAGCCGACGTCCCTAACGAAGCGTTTGGCCACCGTCGCCCATTCCGCCTTTTCGAGTCTCGAAAACGTTTATCTCAATTTATTGCGTTGGGTCCTGGGGCATCGACTGGTCACCGTCTTTTCGGCTGTCGCCGCACTGGGAATAAGCTTGCTACTCTTGCCCCTGATCGGCAGTGAATTTCTTCCTCCCAGTGATGAGGGCGAGGTCAACGTAACCGGCAAGATGGAAATCGGTACCCGGCTCGAGTTGGTCGATCGGCAGGTACATATAATGGAGCAGATCATTCAACCGGCCGTACCCGAAGCAGTGGCATCAGTAGTCAGTGTCGGTCCCTCCGGCTGGCGGTCTGCAGCGGGTTCAGAGGGTGAAATACGCATTTCTTTGCCGCCGGCAACCCAACGCGAACGCTCTAACGTGGAAATCGCTCAAGACCTGCGACGCCGTGTGGAAGGTAAGGTTCCCGGCATGGAGATCCGGGTACGAGCCCCCCAGGGGCAGTTTGTACTGGAACGACTTCTGGGCGGTGATGAGGGACTCACCATAGAGATCCGCGGCTACGAACTTGCCACACTCGACGCTTTGGCCAGGAGAGTTGCCGAGATGATTGTTGATGTGCCTGGTATTACGGATGTTCAGACCAGTCTTGAAGCCGGCGTACCACAGCAGGAAATCCGCGTAAACCGTGACAAAGTCGCCGATCTAGGCCTGAGTGTTCGCGACGTGACCCAGCTTCTGCAAACTGCTGTTGCCGGTTCCAAAGCAGGCGAGTATCGAACAGGAGGGAATTCCTATCGCATTCTGGTTCAACTCAAGGATGCTGAGAAACGCTCCTTAAACGAAATTCTCAACCTTACGCTGACAACTGTTTCCGGTGAAAAGGTAGCGCTGCGCAACGTCGTAACGACCGAACCGAGTCATGGTCCCATTCTGATCGATCGCAAGGACCAGCAGCGAATGGTGACAGTCCGCGCTAATATAGATGGACGTGATCTGGGTTCTTCGGCCTTAGACGTGCAGGCTCTGTTGGATCAAATTCCACGCCCCTTCGGCTATGATCTGACGGTCGCCGGCAATTACGAAGAACAGAGAAAGGCTTTCAGGGAACTGGTCATCTCAATTGTGCTGGCTTTAGCCTTCGTATATATGGTACTGGCCTGTCAATACGAATCGTTTCTTGATCCAATGGTTGTCATGTTTTCCGTTCCTTTAGCCGCGGTTGGTGTGCTGGTGACACTGTTTATTACATCCACGACCCTAAATGTGCAGTCCTACATAGGCTGCATTATGCTGGGTGGAATCGTGGTCAACAATGCGATTCTCCTGGTGGACCAGACAGGTCGATTGGTTCATGAGGGGATGTGCACACATGAGGCCCTTATCGAGGCTGGTCGTCGCAGATTAAGGCCGATTTTAATGACGACTTCGACCACCATTCTCGGTCTACTGCCGCTGTCACTCGGTATTGGCGAGGGATCCGACGCCCAAGCCCCATTGGCACGGGCAGTTGTAGGAGGTCTCACCAGTTCGACACTGATTACGTTGGTACTCATCCCTGTTGTCTATTCATTGTTTCATCCCAACCCAAAAGGGAGTCACAAATGATCCGTTCTTTGATTAACAAGAATCCTGGTATCTGCTGTGGTGTTTAACTATAACTACTCTTGTCAACATTGAAAAATCAAACCTCACTTTAAAAAACATCTGATTGACACACAATGGCAATCTTTGTATATTTCTTTCTTGAAAAAGCAAGTTCTTATTATTTTCCTTGGGCATTTGGTATGGCTGCTTATCTCTATTCAAAGAAGCATGGGATTCCCTTTGAAAAGCTGAAGAAACAAATGGCTATGTTGGCAGTGAACAATCATGAGAACGGAACCATGAACCCGAAGGCCCAGTTCAGAAAAGAGATAACATATGAGCATAGTTGCGCTGGATGTAGAGCCTTAGGTTAGAGGTAATATTGTAGATCTGGGTTCTGAGAAAGCGACCATGGTACTTATGGGGAAGAAATGAACCATAGGACATAATGAGAGAAAAGGAGACAAATTTTCCGCATAAGATAGAGTAGTGCTGACTTTTAAATGAGAGGAGTAAGATGCATCCGTCACAAGGCCCACTGGACAAAATATTCAGCCCTGAATCAGTAGTCTTTCTTGGACCATCCAATAAGATGACCAATATGGCAACGGGACAGTTACTCACCACTATGAGTGGAGGATTTAAGGGAGAAATTTTTATTGTTCATCCCAAGGAAGAAAGAGTCCTGGGAATTAAAACCTACAGTCAATTGGCAGACCTCCCAAAACCGGTAGATCTGGCGGTAATGGCGCTTCCAACGAGGATAGTGGCTCAGACCCTCATTGAATGTGGAGAAAAGGGGATAAAGAGGGTCATCATTTCCAGCGCAGGTTTTAGGGAAGTGGGGAGAGAGGGCGAGAAACTTGAGAAGGAAATAACCAAGATTGCCGACAGATACGGCATAAGGTTTATAGGCCCCAATTGTATCGGGGTCTGCAATATGGAAGAAGGACTCTGTACTACCTGGTTTGTTCCCCAAAAATCCGGTCATGTTTCTTTAGTAAGCCAGAGCGGCACCTATATCTCCCATACTATGCCCTATCTTTCAAGACTTGGTTTCGGAATAGCCAAGACCATCAGTGTGGGCAATGAAGCAAATATCGACATAGTGGACTGTCTGGAATACCTGGGTGATGATTCTCAGACAAAGGCCATAGCTCTCTATATAGAAGGTATTAAAAGAGGCAAAGAGTTTATTGATATCGCAAGAATGGTCACCCAAAAGAAACCTGTTGTGGCCCTCTATGTCGGGGGATCTGAAGCAGGAGCACGGTCTGGGGCATCGCACACCGGTGCTCTGTCCGGTCCTGATAAGATATTCAATGGAATTTTCAAACAATGCGGTATCCTTCGGGCCGGTACACTGGAGGATCTGTATGATTGGACCTGGGCATTGGCAACCCAGCCTCTGCCCAAAGGACGAAGGATTGCCATTCTCAGTAATTCAGGAGGACCGGCCACATCAATGGCAGACACATGCACTAAAAGAGGGATGGAAGTTCCTGAATTTTCTACAGATCTGCAGAAAAATATTAAGGATTTTACCTTTCCGTGGGCATCTTCAATAAATCCAATTGATCTCACCTTTAATCTGGGCGATGTCACCCCTTTTTATAAAAATATTCCTGAAATACTACTCAATAGTCCTGAGGTTGACGGTGTGCTGGTATATGGTGTTTTCGGCGCGTATGCGTTTAAGCTTCTGAAAGAAATGGCAATGGGTAAACTGGACATCTCTTTGACGGATTTGGAAGCTTCTATGACAGGACTCTGTGAAGAATTTGCTCAGATACCACGTTTTTTGGGGAAACCCATATTGGGTTCTTCATTCTTCAGCAGGGAGCAAGAACCACTGATTGCCCTTTTGGAAGACAGGGACATCCCCATCTACCCCAGTCCGGATAGAGCTTCAAAAGCGATGGCTGCCCTCTGCCGATATGCAGAGATAAAGAGAAATGAATATTGAAAAGAGGAAAAACAATACTGTTGTTTATCCTAAAGAAAGCTCTTTTTGGGGTTTTGCTTAAGTAGTGTCTGAACGAAAACTAGGATTTTTCGTCAAGGTCAAGGAAGATCAAAATTTTAACCGTAGGAATATATTGAATATTTTGAGGGTTAAATTTTTTATCTGACGCAGAGATTGGCGAAAAAGACAGTTTTCGTTCATAAAAATCATGTACTACATGTGTCACTGACACACAATGACAATTTCCGTAAACTTTCATTCCGAAAAAGGGAATTCCTATCATCGATTGGACATCTTAGACCTATCCTTTGTATTAGACGGGCAACGTCT
>JAXHSZ010000121.1:0-5853 GCA_034190725.1 Thermodesulfobacteriota bacterium | reverse complement strand
GTCCTGTACAACGAAAAAGTCCAGCTCGGAAATGGCGGCTTCCGTATGATTTGCATTTGCCTCACTTAAAATCGGGTTTTCACCCACAAGGTAAATTGCCTTGATCTTGCCGTCAAGGACAGCATCGAATATCTCTGTGTGAGTAAGCCCGATGGAATCGGATAGATTCACCGACCAGGCGGACTCAAACTTCTTCTGTACGTCCTTGTCGTCTACCCGCTGATAACCGGGATATACATTCGGCAAGGCACCCATGTCGCATGCACCCTGCACATTGTTCTGTCCGCGAAGCGGATTAACACCGGCCGATGGTATGCCGATATTGCCTGTAAGCAAAGCCAGGTTGCTGGTTGCCAGCACGTTATCCGTACCATGGATATGTTGCGTAATGCCCATTGCGTATAGAATGGAAGAGGGTTTATTGGTGGCATAACACCTGGCTGCTTCTATTATATCTTGCTTTGGTACGCCTGTGATCTTTTCTACAGTCTCTATGTCGAAGTTTTCAAGAGACTCTTTGAAGGCATCATAATTCTTACATCGGCTCTCTATGAAGGAAGTGTCCTGGAGGCCTTCATCCACGATGATCTTCATCATCCCCATGAGCAAGGCGATATTCGTTCCGGGTTTGTTCTGCAGAAAGATATCTGCAAATCGACAGAGATCAATCTCTTTTGGATTGATGACGATCAGCTTTGCACCGTTTTGTACGGCCTTCTTTACCTGAAGTCCTGCAATGGGATGCGCAACGGTTGTATTGGAGCCCACGGAAAGGATACATGAAGCCCCGCCGATATCACTGATGGGATTCGTCATTGCCCCACTTCCCAATGAGGTGACCAGACCGGCCACTGTGGGGGCATGTCAGAGCCGGGCGCAATGGTCGATGTTATTCGTGCCCATCACCGCCCTGGTGAACTTCTGTATTAGATAATTCTCTTCGTTTGTGCACTTGGCTGAAGCGAAGCTGGCAAATTGTTCGCCTTTGTATTGAGAGAATTTCTCCGTGATCAGATCCAGTGCCTCTTCCCAGGAGGCTTCAACAAATTCGCCGTCTTTCTTGATAAGCGGTTCGGTCAACCGCTGAGGGTGATTGACAAACTCATACCCGAAACGTCCTTTTACGCAGAGACTCCCCCTGTTTGAAGGATTTTCCTTTTCTCCTCTCACACGCACCACTCGACCGGCTCGAACCCCCAGGTACATCCCGCACCCGCATCCGCAATATGAGCATACGCTTTTTACCTCGTGAGACGGGCTTTCCCCTTCTTTGGGCATGAGAGCACCCACAGGACATCTCACAATGCACTCTCCACACGACTCACAATTGGACTCTACCCACGGCTTGGCTCCAAAGGTGGCTATACTTGTCTCATAACCTCGAAAAGCCAGATCAATTGCGCTCACACCCTGTAATTCCGCACACGTCCGAACACAGATGCCGCAGAGCACACATTTATTGGGATCGTAATCAAAAAAAGGATTTGAGGTGTCAACGGGACGTATCTTGTGGGAGCGTCTCATCCGATCCAGATCGTCTTCTTTAATTCCCAGATAACTCGCTATGCGCTGGAGTTCGCAGGAAGTACTCTTGTTACAGGACAGACAATCCCCCTGGTGGTTAGCGATGAGAAGTTCAACGGCTACCTTTCGTATTCGGTTGATTTTTTCACTATCCGTTTTCACAACCATCCCGTCTTTTACCTGAGTCTTGCACGAGATGACCATCCTTCTCCCATCAACTTCCACCATGCAGAGTCTGCACATTCCGGCAGGTGCTAAATCCTGGTGATGGCAAAGATGCGGGATATAAATCCCATTTTCAAGTGCTGCTTCCAATACTGTCATATTTTCATTTGCAGTGAAGTGTAATCCATCGATTGTAAAACTGACTTCGGCCATGAGTTATTCACCTCCATTATTCAAATGTCCAGGAATGCACTCAACAGCGCTGAATTTCGTAGGACATTTCTCTAGGCACATTCCGCATCTGATACAAGTGGATTGATCTATGAAGTGGACCTGTTTTTTCTCGCCTGTGATGGCATCTACGGGACATGATTTCACACAGATTCCACATCCCTTGCATTTATCCTCTAGAATCTTGTAGGAGATGAGTGCTTTGCACACTTTGGCCGGACAATTTTTTTCGTTGATGTGCGCTTCATATTCCTCTTTAAAATAACGAATGGTTGTCAGCACGGGATTCGGAGCACTCTTTCCAAGGCCACAAAGAGAACCGTCCTTGACCGCCTCTGCTATTTCAACGAGAAGATCCACATCCGTGGGTCTTCCCTTTCCCTGAGTGATGTCCTCTAAGATGTCCAGCATCTGCTTTGTGCCCAGGGAACAAGGCACGCATTGTCCGCAGGATTCTTTCTGCGTAAAGTCAAGAAAATATCGGGCAACATCGACCATACAGGTCTCTTCGTCCATGACCACCATGCCGCCGGAGCCCATTATGGCACCAGCCGCGTTCAAAGAGTCATAGTCAACTGGTGTGTCCAGAAGGGATGCAGGCAGGCACCCCCCGGAAGGCCCTCCGGTTTGAACCGCCTTGAATTTCTTGTCTAGTGGAATTCCGCCTCCGACGTCATAGACTATCTCGCGCAGTGTAATTCCCATGGGTACTTCTATGAGTCCGCAGTTTTGTACCTTGCCCGTGAGAGCAAAGACTGCTGTTCCTTTGCTCTTTTCTGTACCCACACTGGCAAACCAATCTCCACCTCGGGTGATGATCAGAGGCACGGAAGCGAAAGTCTTTACATTGTTCAGGAG
The DNA here is from genome assembly GCA_034190725.1 of Thermodesulfobacteriota bacterium. Classification (GTDB taxonomy): domain Bacteria; phylum Desulfobacterota; class UBA8473; order UBA8473; family UBA8473; genus JAXHSZ01. The sequence continues at coordinate 3,075 of JAXHSZ010000121.1, read as the reverse complement.
CGTGGGCTTGTCAAAGATTCCTTTTTCCGTTGTCTGGGGTCGTGGCGCAGCCTTTGGCATACCCCGCTTTCCTTCGATAGACAAGGTCAGGGCCGTTGATTCACCACATACAAAGGCTCCGGCTCCCTGGAATATCTCGAGATCGAAATCGAAGCCTGTCCCAAGAATGTTGGTGCCGAGAAACCCTTTCTCATTGGCCTGGGCAATGGCGATTTGCAGCCTCTTGATCGCCAATGGATACTCCGCACGAACGTAAATATACCCTTTGTCCGATCCGATTGTATACCCAGCGATAATCATCCCCTCAAGCAGGGCATGGGGGTCGCCTTCGATGAGAGAACGATCCATAAACGCTCCGGGATCGCCCTCATCCGCATTGCATACTACGTATTTTTGTTCGCCCGGGGCATTTCGGCCTGCTTCCCATTTGCGACCCGCAGGGAAACCACCCCCTCCTCTTCCACGTAAACCCGACGTTTTCAGCTCTTCAATGATCTGATCCGGTGTCATTTCAAGGGCCTTTGCGAGACCGGTGTATCCATCGTTGGCCAGGTAGTGGTTTATGTTTGTCGGATCAGTAAAACCACAATTCTTAAAGACCCTTCTCTCCTGAGGTTTGAATACGGGTGTATCGAAAAGGGATGGTATTCCGTCAATCGCGCCATCTCCGATGGTTCCAAGGGCATGTTCAGGCATGGGATCGTCATTCACAAGATAGCCTTCAATGAGCTGCGCAACTTTGTCGTCCATGATATTTCGATAGCATATGCCGGAACGTCCGGGCTTGACAATGTAGACCAAAGGTTCGGCGTAGCACGGACCCAGACAGCCCACCTCAATCACGTTGGCGCTGATCCCTTTGTCCTGTAACTCCGTATGAAACGCCTCAAGGACACCCAATGCCCCTGCGGAACGACCACAGGTAGCAGAACCAATGCAAATCAACGGTTTGTCGCTTTGTTGCAGTGCTTCCCATTCTTCCTTGGCACTCTGCATAATTCCTTCAAGGTTCATTCGTTTTTCCTCCCGGCAAATATTTCCGCCACCTTCTTGGTCGTCAATTTGGCTTCAACCTTATCATTTATCATAATACATGGAGCCAATGCACAACATCCTATACACGCAACGGTTTCCAGAGTGTATTCCAAATCTTCAGTGGTCTCTCCTTCTTCAATACCCAATTGTCTTTCCGTTTCTTCAAGAATTCGTTCCGCACCTTGAACATGACATGCCGTTCCCCTGCATACCATAACCGTATTTTTCCCCATTGGAGTAAATCTGAATTGAGCATAGAATGATGCCACACCATAGACACGGCTCTCAGGCACACGTGTATATTTGGCGAGTCTTCGCATTGCCTCTTCAGGCAGATACCCGAATTCATTTTGAACATGTTGTAAAAGCGGAATGAGTTCCGCAACCCGGGGTTTGTGGGATGATAAAATCATATCAATACGTTCTTCCATATTCCTTCCTCCTACCACTTCTCCTGCTGGAGGCGATATCAAACCTCTTTTCAACCACTCATCCAGCATTCCAATCTGTTTTTCCATCCATCGCACATCTCCACTGGAAAGTGCAGCCTATTCTTCCTCATTCAAGGTATTATTCCTAAGAGTCTCAGGAGGGCCTATTGAGGGTGTTGTTGACCAAGTTCTATTATTCTTGAGCTTTTTGTTGAGTGGACCATTCCTTTATATGAGATCATATTTTCTATTATTTTATTCAGCGAAATCAACAATGTGTCCCATTTCCCTGGGTATGGTGCATCCCCGTTACTTTGTTCAGATAGCGATGGGCCTCCGATAGGAGGCCCATCAAGTGATTCTGTTGTTCTGTAAATCTTCCTCATAATGGTAAGAATTCGTGTCCATACATACATGTTGATTTTTCGCAATCTCTACGTCAGACTCAGATGGAAGGACACATTGATACCGAATGTATTCCTGCGATTAAAATCTTTGTCCTCCTTAGCTTTGCAAAAAATATCTCATTTTGTAACATTTTAGCAAATGACCCTGGCGCTTTGCTTCAGGGTTATACATGAAAGAAACTTGCTATGGGTTTTAAGTTTCTTAGGAGCTTTTTAAAAAGAGTCGCTTAAATGGCAATCAAATTTTATCCGTGTAAAACTCGCATCCAAGTGAACGTAAAGAAAGAATAGTATATCCTCATTCAATTCAGTATCTTCATTCTAGCCTACTTCAGACACAAAATGTGAGATAATCCCCTGTTCTTTCTTAACGCTCACTCAGATGCTCAGACAATACACGCATTAAAATTTGACCGCCGTTTAAGCTTGCTGATAGCATTTATTTCATATAGTAAAATAATACCTCATTTTTAATGGGCAAGAAGTCATACCATTGAGTAACAGGACACCTTCTTTTTTCATGCTTCCAAGCCCGCCCAGAAATACTTTTTCTCATATCTAAAACATACTCACTTGTCAAGTTTTTTGTGGTATTCTCCAAATATTATAGACTTTTACAAAAGGAAGTATTCACTTGATTTTTCGAGTAATTATAAAGCTTCCTCCATTGTCTCAATCCGTTTTATACTCAAACCAGTCAGCCTATCCAGGTGTTTTTGTCAAATGAGGCCAGATATTTAGCACCAATCCTTTTCGCACTTATCCCAACAATGGCATCGGTAAAATCAATATTTTGTTTCAGATAAACAGAAAGGGCATCCGGCAAAATTTCCCCATGTATAATTGTTATTCCCGGAGTTTCGTAAAGATTGGTAATCTTTTCGAAGATCTCTTCTTTTGTGAGATGATAAAAAGAATCCATTACCCAAACAATTTCGCAGATCACGATAAGATCTGTTATGAGCAATAAAGAGCCATCTATTGCCGCTTCAATCATCCTCTTTGCCTTTAATGCCTGGGAATGGATATCGGCAAGGTAATAACGGAGAAGGAAGTTGGTATCGAAAAAGACTTTCCTCATTTATCCATGAGTCTGTTTCACTATTTTTTCTCGTACTGATTTTCTTATTGAGTCAAGGTCATCTCCCGATTTTTGCCTGCCGTTCAAAAACCCATAATCAGTGAGCATATTTCTTTTTGCC
>JAXHSZ010000120.1:0-13095 GCA_034190725.1 Thermodesulfobacteriota bacterium | reverse complement strand
TCTCTATTGGGTGGTGCACTTGTGAAATGTTTACTTTAATAATCATGCATAACTCACCATAAAAGGTAAATTAGTTCACCCCATCATCCAGCCGGCTGAAGCCAGTCCATCCAATCCAATCTACCGAAAAAACCTTTACAAATCTAAATAGATATTGGTAGGATCACAACACAGCAAAGCGGCTCAATCAAACTGAGTCTTATCCATCATCCCGATCTTCCTTAAGAGATTTTTCCTAATAACTCAGTTACTTGTACAACTCAAACATCTATATCATAACGACTTTGTGAAATTTATTGTGTAGAAAAGGAGTCATATGGAAAAGTTACCTACTCTTTTCTAAGGCTGACCCTCTTCTCGCTATTTTTTGATATTTTTTTCGGCCATTGGGTCCGAATACATAATGTGACCATAAACCTTGCCCCAGCCTGATTCTGTTTTGTCCTTAGCCAGGTGAAGAGTATGAAGGTACACACCTGATGCATCCTTTGCTCCCACATGAGCGTTGACTTGCTTGAATGTTTTTTTCGTCCACTCTGTTCTACTCGTGTCTGTCCATCCTCTTATGTTTTTTTCCTCCCAACTATCTTTGTAGATCGTAATTCTCAGAATGGTTGCCCCCGGCCTCTCTTTGATAACGATATCGCGGGCCTTTTTCTGTAGGTCTTTTTTGTCTCCACCCTTGTAAACGTCTGGATATAAAAAAGTGCGGTCAGCCCTTATATTACGGTGTTCTTTATCTTTTGCCACAAGAGCGGCATAGGCGTCTTTTATCTTCTTGGCCTCCGAGCTTCCCGCTCCCAGAGCTGCATCCACTTTTTGCACCAGATTGTCAATTGAGGCCATCCTCTTCTTGTCCATGATGGGAGGTTTCACTGTGGAATCGCTTTTCCATGCGGTTTCTTTTTTCAGATGTGCCATTGCCTGAGAAATCTGTTTTTCAGCATGTCCAGCCACTTCATTTACCCTGTTGGCAAATTGCTGTTCAAAATCTGCCAATCTTTGGGGGGCCTCTCTGCCAGCAAGAGTTTCAAGCTGAGAAGTCCTTCCGTGAGGGAATTCAGTATTCTTGTACGTTGCATAAAAGACTTTAAACGCTTCATAGCGCCTCTGGGCATCAGCAAACTTTTCAGGCTCTGATGTGCCGGGAACATAGACCAGTAAGTCAGGATTGTGGCCTTCAATCCCGGCGTACGAAAGGTAGGCCTGGAACTGACGTATCCATTCTGCTGATTGTTTCTCTCTCGCAGCTTCACTTGTTTGCGCATCGGTTTTTTTTCGTGCCACCTCTGCCATGGCTGCACTTATCTTTTCCCGCAGCGCATCAAATCGTTTTTTAACCATCGTGTAATCAGGATGGTCCGCATCAAATTGATTGGAATATTTTTTATTAATCTCATCAAACAGACCCCACGCCTCACCCAGTTTATAATTGGCTTGTTTGAGTGAAGAGTCGGTTCCTTTGGCCAGGTAGCGGTCAACCCTATCAAGCCCTCGGTTGATGTCTTTTATCCGTTTTGAAACACCGCTTGGAAGTTTATCTCCTGAGGATTTTTCATCTCTTACCGGGGGTGGTGATTTGGTCTTGTGGGTAGTAAGCTTCTTGTCGATTTGCTTTTTGGTCCTTGCATATTTACTTTCCAGACCTTTGAGTTGTCGGTGGGAAGGATCAGCTGTTCTTAAGGCGTCAAGCATTGCCCGAGATTCTTCGATCAGTTGTTTTGCGTAATCAATTTTCCCCTTGTGCATATTCCTTTCTGCATCTCGAATCAGCTTATTTGCCGATTTGGCCAACTCATCCGCGCTTTCCGCCAATGCAGAAACCGGTAGTGAGCAACAGACCAGACATGCAATGAGCAAGCACAGCATAGTCGAAATAAAACAGTTTTGCCGAGATGAATGTACGTTAGATTTCATGAGAAACTCCTTTTTGAGCGTTGTTCATTTAATAGATGGTTCAGATTGATTTCAAGCTTTTCCCTGTGGCAGATATGTCACTTGGTCAATCCATCAACCCTTCTCATGAAATTGTCCCCGTATTCAGATTTGATATCCTTCCGAAAACGTGTATTCTGGTTCAATATCAAGGTATGCGATGAAATGACTGCTGACAAGTATTTTGATTTCCGAGGGTTTTTTTTTGCGTATAGAGCAAATTTTGGACGAAAAGACTACATATTGAAGGGCACAACTCAACCAGTTATGTCCTTACACTACCAAAAGCGAGACTTTTGTCAAGGAGAAAGATTTGTACCCCGACTTCCCAATCTCCCTTTTCCTTAAGTCCTTTAGGTTCTGAGACTCAAAAAAAGGAGAATCGATAGCAATGTGGCTTCTCAATTGAATTCAGAAGGGCCAGATTGAATGCACCATACATGTATGTGCTTGATAAGAGAGGCTATGAGTATGAACAAAGAGGAGACTCGCCTGCCGAAAATCTATATGAACGATTCAAGCACCTTTTCTCTTCAAAGAATGAAAAAGTCCCAAAAGGAATTAAAGGTTTGGACGGCGTTTATTCCATGAAGCGTCTTTCCGAGAGGTTATGATCCACGATAAATAATACTTGTTAAACATAAACAACCCCTTTAAACTTGCAAATCATCCATTCAATTCACTGAAGCCCACTCATTCAATTCACAGAAATTTCCTTTACAATCCAAACAGATATTGTTAGTCTAGTGCCCATCCATAAATGGCTATTTTTCGCAATCTCTGCGTCAGACTCAGATTTTAATCCTCAAAATACCCAATGTATTCATGTGGTTAAAATCTTCGTCTTCCTTGACCTTGCAGAAAATATCTCATTTCTGGATGGACACGAGTCTAACGTCAAAGAGGCTCAATCCAACTGGGTCTTATCAATCAAATCGCTCCTTATTAAAGGATTTCTCCCAAAAACTCAGACACTTGCATGACTGAAACCTCAATAATTAAACATGTAGCGGGGCAAAGGAGAAGACCCTATACGTTGGGCTCCATCTCTTTTGGCTTTTTTACAAATGATTGCACTTCAATATTCGAATTTCGACTGGAGTAATTTTCACTGCTTCCTGAGTACCTGCTCTCGGGAACTACACTCAGAAAGAACAGCACAGCACGTAATTGCACACCTTGTCTTTTGGGATCTATTTAATCTCACTCCCAGAGCTGTAATGCATAAAATTCGGGAACGTATTTTGGGGAGAAATCCTCTCCTTAAAATAACTCTCTCCCTTCCTGAGATGATAACTGCACCCGGCTTAGGGGAACTGTACACATATAATCACATGCTTTATCCTTTAAAATCGAAGACTCTCGCATGACATCCTTGAAAACGTATGATTGACGGGAAAATAACCTAGCACTCTAAACTCGATAAAGAGAGGAGAAGGAAAATGACTGGAAGATGTCTTTTGAGGAAAGGGATTCATTGTTTTTTGAGTATTATGGGGTGTTTGATATTTACACTCATTTTAAACCAAACGGTTTATTCAGAAAAGATACGGGGGGTAACCGGAACAACCATAAAGATTGGCGCGATACTAGACATGACGGGTCCCCTGGCCACTGCTACCATTCAAGCAGCGGAGGGTAAAAGAAACTACACCCGTTTCATCAACGATAATGGGGGAATTAATGGGAGAAAGGTCGAGTTTATCGTTGAAGACGACCGTTATTCGATACCGGTAGGTATTGCTGCTTTCAAAAAGTTGGTCTTCAAAGACGGAGTCTTTGCAATGATGGGTCCGTATAATACGGGAACGGTAAAGGCGCTCTTCGGTCAAATAGAAAAGCTCAAGATTCCAATTGTCGCTTTTCCTGGCCACCCAAGCCTCGTTATCCCCGTAAGGAAGTATCTGTTTCTGACTGGAGAATTCTATGACGATGATGTTGGAGTAATATTCGATTATATTATGAAAGAACTAAAACCCAAGGATTTGAAAATATCATACTGTACATTCGATGGTGAATCAGGAAAGGAAGTTCTGGGATTAGTGAAGAAATGGACTCGGTTTTTTAAATACGATCGTCCAATACATAGAGAGATCATTCAATTAGGAGCATTGGAGGCATCTTCACAAGTCATGTCCATGAAACGAGAAGGGATCACCCACATATTCGTCCACTATCCGCCCACTGTTGCAGCTCTTCTCCTTAGGGAACTCAGGAAATTTGGGATTAAAATACCCGTCTTTGGGAGTTTGATGTCATGTTCGGAAGATACGGTCAAATTGGGTGGAAAGGCTTCAAAGAACTATATCGGAGCTATGGGCATGAGCTCTTGGTATGACGACACTCCTGGAATGGAAAAGGTTCGGGAGATCACATTGAAATATCATCCCGGCACTGACAAGCCGTGGCGATCCAAATTCTACACAGGAGGATGGGTTGTAACAACGCTGCTTTATGAAGGGATAGCAAGGGCTGGAAGAGATCTCACTCCAGATTCATGTGTCCAGGCATTGGAGAACATCAAAAATTTTGATACTCAAGGGCTATGCAGTCCTGTTACATTTTCGGCGACGAATCACAAAGGTTCTAATGCTGCCAGACTCTTCAAAGCTGATCCTTCTATTGGAAAACTCGTTCCTATCACAGATTGGAGAGATCCACCGAAGATCCAGTGAATTAATTGGGCTTGAAAGGAGGTAAGAAACGGCTTCGGCCGTAAAACCAGGACCGAAAAAGGGAAATGGGTGAAAAAGACTGATCTGAGTATTGTTTTATAAAGTGAGGGATGTCGCCAGGATGAGGAGGGCGCCACAGCGCATCTGTTCCATCCTTTTGATGGGCAGGGTGTGGCGTTCCCCCGGGGTTTTGTTGGGAATCGCCCTCCTCATCCTGTTGATGGGCCTTCGATAGGAGGCCCATCAACAGATTATAACATTTGAACCTTGAACTCTGAACCTTGAACCGATCTCTTTAGGATTCCTTAACTGAAGAAGAGATCCCAACCTTATGTAGACCATCGCCTCTTGAAACCCAACCAAATGACATACACTATCATAAAAACAGTGGATACGGTCGCAGGCAATGCAGTCTGTTTACTGAAAAAGGCCAATGAAATCCCTCCTGCGAGACCATAGTTCTTGAGTGTGCCCAGCAAGACAAGACTTGTGGTTCTTTTCTTATCGAAGTGTAATTTCCTAACGATCCATTCTATAATCAGACCCAGCAAAAAAGTACTGAGTACCGCTATGATTGCAACAGGTGCCAGGCTGAGAGGTCTATTGACAAAGACATCGTGATTCAACCCAACGATTGTGTACACCACCACAAAAAAACTCCAGTTGGTTATGCTGCCTTTTACTGGTTCTATAAATCTGTCTACTCGCCTCCAAAGTAAAATGCGAGAAAGCACGAATGGAGTAATAATCAATGCAATGACAATGATCAGAATATCCATTGGTTGTAAGAAGTTCGATCCCAGAAAACCAAGAGCCATAAGGGGCATGATAATCAATGCTGCAAGATATGCGGCTGTAGTACCTATAAGTGAATACACCTTGTCTCCTCCTAAGAATTCTGTAAATGGGATAACTGCAACAGCAGGAGGTACTGCAGCAAGTATCACGAAGCCGTTCCATATCTCCTTTTCAACGACAAAGACGACGCTTGTTGCAAGGATGAAGCTCGAAAGTACCACATAATTCATCAAGATACCAAGGGAAAATGGGATTACAATGGCACGAGGAGAACGGAATACAGACCCAGGAACTCCCATGGTGGAGAGTGTCATCACCAATGCCAATGCCGGGAGTACCAATGGTTGGATCAATTGCGCAACCTGGGGAGCAAGCAACCCAATACAGAGTGCCAGACAGAGGATAAAATCCCGATTACGGAAGAGTTTGGTTAAAGACATCAGAGTATGTTTTGATTTTTGACAGCGCAATCACAACCCTCAGCCTTCTTTGCTGTCAGAATCCGCCTCATGATAAAATTTTAGCACATTACTTGTAATATCTTATTTTATGTAGTCCTAAATTGAGCGATTCTTTCCTACGTTTCCTTTATTATTCTCCCTTCCACTGCCTTTCAGTGACAGCACTACGCGTATCTATTGTACGTGCCATGAGAAAAAGGACATCAGAAAGTCGGTTTAAGAACGGTAGGATATTTTCATTTTCGATCTTCAGCGTCCCTACGCGGCGTTCAGCGGTTCGCACCAGAGACCGAGCAAACTGAATATGCGCGGATAGCGCATTTGAGCCAGACAAAAGGAAGTTGCTCAAAGATGAAAGGCTTGCTTCAAGGTTTTGAATCATTTCTTCCAGAAGCCGGACACGTGATTCTTCAAATTCCACACCGGCATTTCCCAAAACAGAGTTGACACGGCACAGATTTCGTTGAATCCGGTCAATCATGACCCTCAGATCATCATCAGCAAGGTTGGCGTAAATGATACCCAAAAACGAGTTCGCCTCATCTACAGCACCGATGGCCTCCATTCGGGTGTCGTCTTTACTCAGCTTCTTACCGTCCGCCAACAACGTACCCCCAGTGTCTGTGTAATGATCATATGTCTTCATGTCTATTCATCCCTTTGTTTTCATATTCTTTATCAATTTTTATAGTCGTATTATACATGACTTACGATATTTGTGGAACCACTTTTTCACAGAGGATTCTTGTGTTTTCTCCTCTCGTATCGGTCATACGCTTGGGGATTATCTTCGACATAGACTTAGGTTCTATCGATATTTCGGGCAGGAGAGAAAGGAGAGAAGATTTTTTTCGGTTGCCTGAACCGTAAAACAATTGAATCCTGCTGCGGATTTCAATGCTCAGATACAGAACCAGGTATTTAACGGGCAGTAGTGTAACAGAGGAGAAGGTCTTTGTACAGAGACACCATAGATTCCCATATATCAAATTTCACTGCGTTATCGGTCGGAATCCTCGACGACGTACTGGAACGTACAACTTACTCGGATTCCTCCCTCTGGCCGTGTGAAATTTAATATTTGAAAATCTATATGAACAATTTAAAAGCCATTTCTCTTCGAAGAAAGAAAAAGCCCCAAATTCAGTATGGCAGAATTGAGTAACTTCTCAAAAAGTCCAGGAACATGTCGCAGCTCACAGGGCAGCTTTGATTCGCTCCTATGTGAATTTAAGGCACATTCAAGGTATTCGACTAAAATTCAAAAAGCTCTGGCTATTGCCCTTAAACATTTTGAATTTTCTACCTCGAACACCCTGACTACATATTTTCCGAAATTCACGATGCGCTCATAAAAGCTCCCCTGTGAACTATGGCATAAGTATATTTCTCCAAGTTATTGAGAAGGTACAGAATTTATGGATAAACCTGTTAGAATTTCGGAGGGTCTTTCCATCCTGTAAAAGGAGTGAGCTTTCCGGTTGAAGCATCGACTTTGAACAACCTGCAAGAACTAATGCCTTTGTGGTCTGTTGGTGAATATGTTATAGGTCCGCAGAGTCCTCCTGTATCAAAATCCTTCATGCTTTCAAGGCCCTTTACTAATGAAGAGGGAGTACAATCTTTTCCAGTCCGTTTTATCCCTTCCAGAAGCGTCATGGTTGCGATCCATGACATTGTGTAATATCTCGTCCTCCAAGCCTTGTCGTCTTTAGGGATGTACTTGAGGGTAATCTCACGAAGATTTTTTACGCCGGGTTGACTATCGAACCAGGAACTGTCCCCGTGAGCCCCTATGAAGTTCTTTGCAGAACCTGATGCAAGGTTGACCATATCTTCGGTGCATGCAAGCAAATCTCCAAAAACAGGGACATGCACCCCAAATTTCCTTAACCCTCTCAGCAAGGCGGCAGAACCGGGTGGCGGGTGATGGACTAATATATGGGTAATGCCCTTTCTCTTCATGGACATGACTTGGGATGCCACTTCTAATGCCCCCATGGGAATTATCTCTTTGTGGATTGGATGTTTTATTTGAAAAAGCTTAGCCCATTTGTCGATGGATTCCTTGACCTCTCTCCCTGATTCTGCAGCATACGTGCAAAAGGCAATCTTGGGATCTTTCAGCTTCAACTCATTTAGCATGTAATCAAAAATCACCCCGAAATCGTCATCATAGAATTCGCCGGTAACAAACACGTTTCTTTTTATGGGTGTAACAGCGCTTGGTTGGGGGATGGCAGCAACGTTTGGAACCTGAAGCTTTTCTATCTGCCCGAATAATGCCTTTATTGTACCGGTATTATAGGGACCCATCATAGCAAGGACCTGGTCTTTAAAGACTAATTTCTTAAAAGCCGCTATTCCTACGGGTATTGAATATCGGCCATCTTCAAGATAATATTTAATCTCCCTTCCGTTTATTCCTCCATTTTCATTGACATACCGTATAAGATGTTTTGGGGCCTCTCCCAGCATAATGCCTGCACCAGCAGCCGGTCCTGTCTGATCTGCTATGCAAGCAATCTTAACAGTTGTATCCGTCACACCTCTTACATCTTCAGAGAGAGATATCCTGGGAAAGCTAAAAGTTAAGATTATACATGCCATAACGCCCAGAAGTGGGATAGTATTACGTATGAAAAAACCTTTCTCAACCATTATTGCCTCCTTTCTTTGTCCTACGCAACCACGATGCCTCGTCATATTCATTATCTCCTCTATTCCACCCTTGTGGAAAGACAGGACTCATATTGTCTCAGGAAATCTTCATTGAGCATGTTATAGTGAATGAGTGATGCAGAATATGGCCTAAACTATAGCCGTATCCTAACATTTCATAAAAGATGCCTTTTAAAAGAAGTGTCAACAGTCTTTATATATGTACGAAGGATGACGAGATTTGTCGAAAAAGACTACGATTCCAAGAAAAAGTAGTACTGTGGCAAATCTTTATGAAAAGAAAGAAAACGACGTGAATGAGAAGTATAGCACTGAAACAGGGAGCATACGGAAGAATAACTCTTTTGAGGGGTGTCTGTTTAATTCAACGTCATTTTGAGAGTATGAAATGGAGGATTGAGAAGAGCAGATATGCAATATTATCAATATAGCATTTAATGATTGCAGAGAATCGTTTGTGTGTCAAGCTCAAAAAGATTGCCTTTGATATAGAAAATAAAGTTTTGTCTAATCTACCAAAAAATCCTTTACAATCCCAATAGATCTTGGTAGGCTAGCGTCAAAACGCAAAAAGGGTCAGCTCAATAATTCTTTTTCATCATATCGCTCATTATCAAATAATTTCTACCCAAATATCAGATAATTATGCAAATCAAGCTTCTATCATTACAGAAGGCTGCACACAGTAAAAGAATCTCAGTTACACAGTCGCACAACTTTGGCGACAATCCATCTCTCTGTTTCAGATTTGAGAACTGAAACTACAATGACTCGTGATCTTTCCTCTAGGATCGATGATCGGATGAACCTACATTGTCTGCGAATTTACAGACTTCTAGATAATATCTGGTTTTTAGTATTGGTACACAACATGAAAGAAGCACGATTGTAGGTTTTGCAATCTTGCAGATGTTTTGGCATAGACTATTTCTGAAATTGGCTGAACCAAAGTGACCATGGTGAGACTCATGAAAGCGATTATATGCACAAAATACGGACCACCGGATGTTCTTCAGCTCAAAGAGATGGAAAAACCTACTCCTAAGGATAATGAAGTTCTGATAAGAATATATGCGGCAACAGTAACAGCAGGGGACTGTGAGGTTCGAAGGTTTAAAATCCATATCTTATTCTGGCTCCCCCTCCGAATATATATGGGTATAAGAAAACCAAGAAAAAAAATACTAGGATATGAGCTGGCTGGGGAAATTGAAGCAGTAGGCAAAAATGTAAGACTATTCAAGAAAGGTGATCAGGTTTTTGGAGCTACCGGCATTGGTTTTGGTGCTTATGCTGAGTACATATGTTTGTCTGAAAAACGAATGCTGGCAATAAAACCAGCTAATATGACAAATGAGGAAGCCGCCGCCGTACCTATGGGTGGATATAATGCATTGCATTTTTTAAGAAAAGGAAATGTCCAGGCTGGACAAAAAGTTCTTATCTATGGAACCTCTGGCAGTATAGGTACTGCTGCAGTACAGCTTGCTAAGTACTTTGGGGCGGAAGTAACAGGGGTATGCAGCACCGCGAATTTAGAGCTGGTGAAGTCCCTGGGAGCTGACAAGGTCATTGATTATACGAAAGAGGATTTTACCAAAAGCGGTGAAACCTATGATATTATTTTCGATACTGTAGGTAAAAGTTCATTTTCACGGAGTATAAAATCACTGAAGAAAAAAGGATTCTATCTTTTGGCTAATCCTGGACTCTCACAGATGATTCGTGGGCTATGGACTTCAATTACAAGCAATAAAAAAATCATATTTCAGTTTGCAAGTGAAAAGACCGAAGATTTAATTTTCCTCAAAGAGCTTATTGAGGCTGGAAAGATAAAATCGGTCATAGACAGGTGCTATCCATTGGAACAAATTGTCGAGGCTCACCGGTATGTCGAAAAAGGACATAAAAAGGGAAATGTAGTCATAACTTTGGAACATGACTGCAAAACCTAATCCGTCGCTCAACTCAGACAGCCAGTGCCCGATTGGTTTGGGAATTTTCACAGTGATTAACAACTGAATAGAAGTTCAGCTGTGAGGAACTTGCACTGCATGTTCTCATGCCCTTACCTGACGTATCACAACTGTTTTCATTTGGACATTAATAAGCCCAGTAATACGCCCAGGTCCTTCATTGCATTGCTTTTACAGTCTTTGATGCGTGGTGTTCGAAACATTTTCAATATCGAGAAGAATTATGACCAATCCCTGGTTTCAAAAACGTAAAGAATGTCCAGCCTGCACTTCAGAGAGATTCAGAACAATTTACAAAAGTCAATATGATGAAGGTCCAGTAAAAGATTATTTGGTTGATTTTTACTCACCCAAGGGAATGGTGGAGTTTGAGTATCTCGATGGAGCCAGTTATATCCTATGCAAATGCGACGTCTGTGATTTGATTTTTCAGAGAGATATTCCAAACGATATTCTAATGGAGCGGCTATATGAGCATTGGATAGATCCCAAAGAAGCATTTAACCAGCATCAGAAACAGGATGGTCTTGTACATTATTCTTGCTACGCACAAGAGATTATGCAAATTATTGCATACATCGGGAAAAAGCCTTCCTCCTTATGTTTTTTTGATTTTGGTATGGGATGGGGTAAATGGGCGTTAATGGCGAAGGCTTTTGGCTGTGATTCATATGGCACAGAATTCTCTTTAGAACGTGTAGAATATGCTAAGACAAATGGAATTAAGATTATTCAATGGGAAGAAATCCCTCAACATCTGTTCGATTTCATTAATGCTGAGCAGGTATTTGAGCATATACCAGAACCTTTACAGGCATTATGCCATTTGAAGAAGGCTCTGAAAACTGACGGAATTCTTAAAATAAGCGTTCCCGGTGCCAATGATATAGAGAGACGATTGAAAATTATGAACTGGAAAGCACCAAAAAAATCAAGAAATTCTCTTAATCCGGTTGCTCCTCTAGAACATATTAACTGTTTCAGAAGAGCGTCTCTTGTGAGGATGGCAAGTGAAGCCGAAATGAAAGAAGTGTTCGTCCCTGTAAAAGTGCAATATAGATATACAACTGATTGGAGCGGACCGAAGAGAATTGCAAAGAATATTCTTCTCCCTATCTATCGGAATTTACTAAAGAAGCAGAACTGTATCTTTCTCCGCAACATAACACAGAGGAACAATTGATTGCTGTTGAATCGGGTTGCCTGAGGTTTTTACTCTCCAAGCCTATATTCTACTCAGCATTCATTCCCTGTAATTACCTCTTCTCCTGTGAATCCCCTTTTATGTGTACACTTTTTTTCTACGCTTGACATAGATCAAACGTGAATGTATTTTACATATCAGAAATTTGGAAATCGGTTCAATACACCGTACATTGTCGATATTCTATTTTCAGTCTGCCAAGTTTAAAACCGTCGCTTTCTGGCGAAAAGCTGAGTAAATAACTCAATATCTGTTGAGGATGAGTCAGGAATGTGGAGACAGAATCTAATGACTACTCCATCAACAATGAGCACGGAGAAAGACTTACCATAAGCGCATTGCGATTCCATTCTGTCATGGACACAAGAGAACATGAAAGCAAAGAATATGTATCTTGTCAATCTCGTAGCATCTATCCCTTTATTTAAAGGCCTTTCATTGGAACATTGCAGAAATCTTGCCGACATTGTTGTGGATTCAGTTTTCAGCCGAGGACAGAACATCTTCTCAGAAGGAGATGAGGGGAATGGATTTTATGTGGTTATTTCAGGTCGAGTGAAGATCTACAAGCTTTCCCCCGAAGGAAAAGAACAGATTCTTCATATTTTTGGTTCAGGTGAACCTTTTGGCGAAGTACCGGTCTTTGCCGGAGAGCGATTTCCAGCTCATGCAGAGGCCATTGAAGAAAGCCGCATTTTCTTCTTTCCGAGAGATTCATTTGTAGAACTGATCAAAAAGAATCCGTCGCTGGCTTTAAATATGTTGGCTGTATTGTCAAGACGTTTACGTAAATTCACGGTGTTGATAGAGGACCTCTCACTTAAAGAAGTTCCGAGCAGACTCAGCGCTTATCTGCTCCATATGAGCCGGGCAAACAACAAGTCAACTGACCTCGTTCTTGACATCTCGAAAGGGCAACTGGCCAGTATTTTGGGGACCATTCCTGAAACCCTGTCCCGCATCCTGAAGAAAATGACTAAGGAAGGTCTCATTCGTTCAGAAGGGACCCGTCACCTCCGTATACTCGACCGTGAAGGTGTGGAGGATTTGGCATGCGGTGCAAGGAAGTTGACTTAAGGCCACGGCGAACTTTCTTCTTTCCCCGAGACCCTGGGTTGATGTTGACATGGATCTTCTGTAATTTAATGTCACAAGGTTGAAGGAAAGAATCCGAGTAAGTCATACGTGTTATAACACGTCATCAAGGTTGGGGAAGTCTTTGTTCTCAGGATTGATGACTGAAGGCTGAAGACTCAAAAGAGTCATTTGAGGAATACAGCATTAACTCCTTATAGTTTCAGGTTTTCCTAGGCTTTTTGGTCAGTCACTCATTAACAATATCATCAAGTATCCCTCCTTTTTTT
>JAXHSZ010000012.1:0-5169 GCA_034190725.1 Thermodesulfobacteriota bacterium | reverse complement strand
GGACATATCACTATCAAAAGATGCTGCAGTTCTCCTTGTTCGTGAATATAAAATGAAAGATATCATCCTATCCGAAAGCAAGGAACTCCCAATTGTCCTGAAAAAGGCCCTCGTCGATCTCAAGCTTCACTTGAAACTCAAAAAAGAAATCATTGATTCAGATCTTGTCGCTGATTTCAGATCCACCGTTTTTTCAATCCCTGTAAAATCATCTGGAGGTTCTTTAACAAAGGTTTTTATCTCTTCGCTTTCGAGTATCAAAAGCTTCAATTTGAAGGTTGATGCCGCAGGCACGCTTGAGGACTATAAAATTCGGTTTTCGTCCAGTCTCAATCGTGTATTGAGGAATGCAATTGGTGAGGAAGTAAAACAGCAATCAGCCCGTTTAAAGAAAGAATTACAAGCTGCTATTAATAATAAAGTCAAAGGACCAATGAGGGATCTAACAAAAGACATGGATGTATTAGACGGTATAGACAGTGAATTGACCGCGCGATTTCAACAAGGAAATGGACTGCTTCAAAAGATCAAGTGATGTGCGAATCACACGGTAATTTTGCGCTGTATTCTCAGAATCTCCTTATTGATTCAGTGTAATTGGTCTCTTCTGAGTCTTATGAGTAGAGAAAGTATTTCTACACTTTGTTATGATACTGGTCAAGTTCGATCACCCGGAGAAGATTGGTAGTGCCTTTGACTCCCACAGGAATTCCAGCGGTGACAACGAGTTTGTCTCCTGCTTTGGCAATTTCATTCTCAACGGCCCATTTTTCCGTTAAGGAGAATGCTGCGTCAGTTTCATGGAATGGAGTGATCAGAGCTGGGACGACTCCCCAAGAAAGAGACAGCAATCTTTGGGTACGTAAATGGGGAGTCAAACCCACAATAGGATTATTAGGACGAAATCGAGAGACAAGACGAGCGGTACTTCCTGATGAAGTTACCGCAACGATAGCTGCTGCATCCAGATCTTTGGCTATAAGACATGCAGCTCGACTGATAGCATCTTCCGTATCCGGTAGAATAGTCGATTGGGTTTCTATGAAGTAATCTTCATGATCCATATACGGCTCAGTTGCTCTTGCTATCTTGTCTAAGATCCTTACAGCTTCAACCGGATATTCTCCCACTGCTGTTTCATCCGACAGCATGAGGGCATCCGTTCCATCCAGGACAGCATTTGCCACATCTGTTGCTTCTGCGCGAGTAGGACGTGGGCTGTTTATCATCGACCTGAGCATTTGGGTTGCAGTGATGACCGGTTTGGCCGCTTGGCGCGCCTCATATATAATCCTTTTTTGGATGATCGGTACTTTTTCAAGAGGCATCTCCACTCCGAGATCTCCGCGGGCAACCATGATCCCGTCCACACGATCGAGGATCTCCTGGAATCTCTCTATGGCTTGAGGTTTTTCTATCTTGGCGATCAGCATGGGGCGGCGCTCTTGTGTTTTCAAAATATTCAGTATCGGTTCCAGATCATGCTCATTTCTCACAAAAGAGAGAGCAACAAAGTCTACATTCTCCTTTAATCCGAGCTCTAAGTCTTTCTTGTCCTTTTCTGTGATAGCGTTCACTCTGAGGTGAGTGGAGGGAAGATTGACTCCTTTGTTGGATTGGACGATACCTCCTGCTATCACTCGACAGAGGATCTTGTCTTTCTCTTTATTTTCCACTTTCAATTCCACCAGACCGTCTGCCACGAGGATTTGGTCCCCTATTGCAACATCCTCAATGAGGTATGGGTAGTTTACAGGAATGATTGATGGATCTGAAGATTCTACTGGGCTTAAGATCACTTTCTGTTCTGCTTCAAGCCATCTTTCCGGCACAGGCAACTTTCCGATACGGATCTTCGGCCCTCCGAGATCCTGAAGGATCCCAACTTCTCGCCCTAATTGTTTGGAAATTCGTCGTATGGCACGAATCGTTCGTTGATGCATCTCATGGTTCCCGTGGGAAAAATTGAGCCGTACTACATCCATGCCCGCCAAAATAAGTTCTTTGATTCGTCCGGGGGACGATGTCGATGGTCCCAGAGTACACACGATCTTTGTTCCACGACGAAGTGATTTATTTTTTATTTCCATGAATAGTGAATCCTAGAGTAGCCTGACGAAGAGATTGCAGAAGATAGCCGACTATAAATGGACACTAACTATTATCCGCTTCTACACCTTTCAGAAGCTTCATATAGATATCCGGAATGCTGTAGAGGACGCGATTCCAGGATGGAATCTGTGTATCTTCATGTTTTATTTTTGTTTGTTCCCAGGCAGTCCACATGAAATCACGAAAATACAGAACCGTGAGTTCTTCTTCATACCTATCGAAGATCAGATCATTCACTTCTGCATCATCGCTGTATTCCTTGATAAACCTGAGTGCATTTTCGTAGTAAGTTTGCGCAATCATATCTACAAAAGAGTTATCAAGAGAGACACCATGAGACCGCATATAGTTAAAATAAAATTTGGCAATGTCGATGACCATGCGATGGAGGCCCTTTGTCCTGTCATCCGGAGAGAGGATCTGGTGTTTATGCTCGTAATTGGGGATGAGATCAATCTGAGCGATTTTTCGTGGGATAACTCTATGATACACCTCTGAGAGGGTACTCACCTCAAGACCCCAATCATAAGCTATATTTATTCCACGGGCCAGGCGAGAGGTAAAGCTGAATTCACCTGCCAGTGGATAATTAAATGTGCGGTGGTAAGCAAAGAAACCTTCCAATTCATTGTATCCCTGCTCGTGCATAATTTTTTTCATGATATCAACAAAGGGCGTTACAAAGAGGCGTGTAACGCGACCTTTCATGGCCCGTTCTGTTGGAGAGATTCTCAGGTAATACCCCTTGCAGAATTCAAAGTCGTTGTTTGGATTTGCAGTGGGTTCAATGAGCCTTCCCAAAAGGATTCGATCATAGGTCACTATATCGCAGTCATGGAGGGCAATCACATCACAGTCTTCTCTGGCAAAGATGTAGCCCATGGCGATCCATACTGATTGCCCTTTCCCAGAGACGCCGACAAGAATCTTTCTTTCTTTAATATCATTTAGAATACCCTGAATACGTGGACCGTCAATCCAGAGGATTTTAATATCCCTCTGGGGTGTAGTGAGACGTCCAAAGTACTCTTTTGCCTCTTTGAATTTACTTTCCTCCGGCGCACCACCTAAAGCCACGACAATACTACTGAGATACCTCACTTGCTGTATCTCATCCACCATCCTGTCCAGTACCTGGGGGTTTTGCATCTCAGAATAAAGGCACGGGAGGAGAAGGCTGATTTTTAAGTGTCTGGAATATTTTTCAAGCTTCTGTTCAAGTCCCTCCAAATATTCTTCCCTGTCAAAGACTTCATACAGAGCATGGAGCGTTGTTATAATTCCTTCCTGATGAAAGTCTGCCATTTATATCCCCTTTCTTTTATGCCTTTTTTATCATGATCTGTTTTTCAATGAATAGTCAGGTTTTCCAAAACACTTCAGTGATCTATTCAGCACCATTGCACATTCTCTTTACAATTCTTACCAGGAAGTCCTTGATTTGATTCCTGACATCTTCCTTTTCCATTTCTGTTGAAACCATTCCGGGCCAACATAATGGAGACAATTGCAATGATCAAGACAGAGATTGCTCCCGATTCTTCACTTGCAGTGGGAACGGCTATATTCAATAGTCTTTTTTTTATAGACCTTTAAGAATGTTTGAAAAGCAGAAATTTTCATGCTTCATCTATAATATCTTACAGGCCAAATGCCAATACTGTCAATATAATAATCCCATTGTTCCAGCCAAATATCATGTTTGATGCCTTTTGAAATAATTGGTTTCCAGATTGCCTTATTAAAAACTTGGCCTCCTTCCTTCTGATTATATTTGTAAGATATTAGAAGACGTATAATTACAGTATGAGAGGAGGTCACAATGAACAGAGATATCGAAGACATAATGAGCCCTCGGTCTATAGCCGTTATCGGAGTGACCAATAGGTTGGGTAATGTGAGGCTTTCTGTCTTTTAACATCCTGAATGCAGGATATCAGGGCATCCTCTGTCCTGTTAATCTGAATGAAAAGTCCGAACAGATAATGAAGATCTCTCCGAGAATCATCGAAGTTCCTGATGAGCTGGAATCCTGCCTGAGGAAATTTGTTAATCAGCCCCAATTGTCTCGGTGTGATCAATACAATTGAGAAGGTGAAAATGAATGCCAGTTTTGCCACAAAGATGACAAAAGCAGGCAATATTGCATTCATTTCTCAGTCGTGTGTTCTCCCGAAGGAGCAAAGGCAGCTGTATCTCACACTGGTTCTCTTGCTGGTTCATACATGAACTATGGAGCCATATTCAGCCAAATCGGTATACAATGGGTGGAAGGGATCAAAGAACTTTTCAGCTATGTTGTTGCTATTGCCTGGCAGCCGGTTCTTAAAGATAACAGGATTGCCATCGTTATCAATACTGGCGGACCAGGTTCGTATGGAAACGGATGCCGCAATTCACCACAGTCTGACAATGACTGCTTTTTCTGAGTCATCGCAGGACAAACTCAAGAAACATCTTGCTCTAACGCAAACATCTACACTCCTATTGATGCTATTGGGGATGTTACCTAGAGCCCATCCATAAATGGCTATTCCCGCAATCTCAGTGTCAGATTCAGATGTAGGGGCACATTGCGATGTGCCCTTACAAACCCAATTATATTACTGCGTTTAAAACCTTTGTTTTCATTGATCTTGCAGAAAATATCTCATTTCTTGTGGACATTCAGAATCATCCGATCTGTAATACCCAAATGAGTAGTTCAGCCATTCCCAGAAAGCAGAAAAATTTTATCCATCAGTTATTTTTCAAAGTGCCTTTACAAAAGTGCGTTATACTTTAAAAACATTGAAAAATTTGCCCATGATTGATTGATCAAGCTCCGACACAGCCTCCAGTTCTCCTGCGTCCAGCCAGACACCTTGACACGAGAAACACTTATCCACTTTAATTTTTTTATAATCAATCTCTGTAAGCTCCATTCCACATTTCGGACATCTCATGTAATGCAGCTCTTTCAACTTTTTCTGCTCGTCGCTTGCAATACTTTTTTGTTTTTCTTCCATCAACTTTTTTTTCTTCTCAATCTCGACACGTGCAAAGTATTCTTCTTCA
>JAXHSZ010000119.1:0-3182 GCA_034190725.1 Thermodesulfobacteriota bacterium | reverse complement strand
CTGCGAAGAATTACTCAGATGTGACCGTAGTTGTGGACCCTGAAGATTATAATACGATTCTGGAAGAGATGATGGAAAATGATGGGAGTGTATCGGAAGACACAAATTTCCGTCTGGCAAAAAAGGTTTTTCAGACAACTGCAAGATATGATGGGGCCATCTCCAACTACCTGGGAAGCTTGGATAAAGAAAAGCCAAAAGATATTTTTCCTGAGGTTCTTACCCTTCAGTTCAGCCGGAGTCAGGTTCTCCGTTACGGAGAGAATCCGCACCAGTTTGCCGCATTTTATAAAGAGAATGAAATTGAGGAGCCGTGTGTGTCAAATGCTAAAAAACTCCACGGAAAAGAACTTTCTTACAACAACCTCCTGGATCTGGATGCAGCTTTAGAGACTGTGAAAGAGTTTCTAGAAACAGCCGCTGTGATCATTAAACACAACAACCCTTGCGGTGTGGCAATATCTGAACAGTCACTGGCAGATGCCTACTGCAAGGCAAAAAGTTGCGATCCCACCTCGGCCTTTGGGGGAGTTGTCGGTCTCAATAGAAAGGTTGACCTTGAAACTGCCAATGAAATCACATCAACATTTATAGAGGCAATCATTGCACCAGGATATGATGATTCTGCTTTGGATCTGCTGAAAGACAAAAAAGACCTGAGGGTCCTCCTTGTTTCTCCTCTGAAAGAATATTCCAAAGAAGGGTACGATCTCAGAAAAGTTGTGGGCGGACTCCTTGTTCAGGAGAGAGACCTTGGTATGGTTGGTCTTGAATCCCTTGAGTTCGTCACTGAGAGAAAGCCCTCCGATGAAGAGCTTAAGGCCATGCTTTTTGCATGGAAGGTCTGCAAACATGTGAAATCAAATGCCATCGTCTATTCCACTTCAGATCAGGTGGTTGGGATCGGTGCAGGACAGATGAGTCGTGTGGACTCGTCAAGAATTGCCGCAATGAAGGCAAACTTCCCCACACAGGGGACAGCTCTCGCCTCAGATGCCATGTTCCCGTTCCGAGACGGAGTGGATATCGCTGCCGAAGCGGGCGTCACTTCCATCATCCAACCCGGTGGATCCGTAAGAGACGAAGAGGTGATCAATGCTGCCAATGAACACAATATAGCCATGATCTTCACTAAAATGAGACATTTTAAGCATTGATGAAGTATCTTCTGAAAATCCCCTTTAAAAGGGATTAGAGGGTCAGTTGTCCTTCATTTTTCGGTTTACACTTTTTCGGATTTTTTACGGTTAAAGACACCATAAAAAGATTATTGAGTTGATGAAAACATTCTATCATATGGCCTTTTAGTGTCAGGTTTCAGGTGTCAGAAACGAGAGATGCAATATCTGAAACCTATAGTAGATACAAACAAAGTGTAAACTGCTTTTTCGCATGTATGAATGATGCCTTAATTAACAAAAATTTTGGAAACACATATCAATATTCATAAAACACAGGAAATATTTTTTCAAAACCATGGGAGAGTGTATGAAAGTACTTGTAGTCGGATCAGGAGGAAGAGAGCATTCACTGGTTTGGAAGATACGTCAGAGCCCAAAAGCATCAAAGATCTACTGTGCACCCGGCAATGGAGGAATCAGTCGTCTCGCTGAGTGTGTTGATATCAAATCCACGGATATTCAATCGCTTATTGCTCTCGTGAAGAGAAAAGATATTGATCTTACGTTAGTCGGTCCTGAGTTACCCTTGACTTTAGGGATAGTCGATGATTTCGAGAAAGAGGGACTGAGAATTTGCGGTGCGAGAAAAAAAGCCGCGGAGATTGAGGGAAGCAAGTCCTTTGCCAAAGACCTTATGAGAAAATACAGGATTCCTACAGCGGAATACAGGACTTTTACGTCCAGGGATGAAGCCGCAAAGTATATTAAAGAAAAAGGTGGGCCTCTTGTCATCAAAGCCGACGGATTAGCTGCGGGAAAGGGCGTTATCCCATCACATACCACCCAAGAAGCATTGGATGCTGTAGATCTAATTATGGTTCAAAAAGCCTTTGGAGATGCAGGCAACAAAATAATCGTAGAAGAATTCTTGACTGGTGAAGAGGCCTCTTTCCTCGTGTTTACCGATGGAAAAACACTTATCCCTCTGCCAACATCCCAAGATCATAAGCCTGTATTCGATGGAGATAAAGGGCCAAATACAGGCGGAATGGGTGCGTACACACCTGCTCCTGTGGTAACAAAAGATTTACATGACCGCGTCATAAAAGAGATCATGATGCCGACCATAAAAGGTATGGCTGCTGAAGGAAGAGAATATAGAGGAGTGTTATATGCTGGCCTTATGATTTCAGAAGAAGGAGCAAAAGTCTTAGAATTCAACGCACGGTTCGGTGATCCCGAAACGCAACCTCTGCTCATGAGGATGAAGAGTGATATCGTTCCTGTGCTGGAGGCAATCATAGACGAAAACCTTTCTCAAGTAAACGTGGAATGGGAAGAGAGGGCCTGCGTTTCTGTTGTGATGGCATCTGAGGGGTATCCTGGAAACTACAAGAAGGGCCTTGAAATCATAGGTTTAAATAATGTATCAAAGATAAAAAACGTAGAAGTATTTCATGCAGGTACAGAAATAAAAGATGGGAAGATGGTTACGAACGGGGGAAGGGTTCTCGGGGTGACCGCATTGGGAGATGGAATAAAGGAAGCTATCAATCTCGCTTACAGTGCTGTAAAAAAGATTCACTGGAACGGAGTCCACTACAGGCAAGATATCGGCAAGAAGGCCCTTACTCACTTTCAGGGATAATAGAGAGTGTCTGTTCATCCCATTTTTACAACGTCAAGTAAGGCCAAGTTTTCAACATAGGAATATATTGGATATATAAGTGTATTCCCTTACATCTGAGTCTGGCGTAGAGATTTCTAAAAATAGCTTTTATGGATGGACACGAGATAGGCTGGAGTAGTCAATGAAGAAAGACAGTTGGTTCGAAGAGAGAAAAGATCTTTTTATAAAAGAGTTGGTCTGCGAGTATCTTAAAGCTGCGGCATTCTTCGATGAATTATTCGTTCAGTACAGCAAGGAAGGCAGAATACATTTTCAAGAGATGGACTCATGGGTAGGCACCGAATTAAAGAAGGGTCCTCTCTGGAACCTAAAAGATCTTAGCCATTCTTTATTCAGAGACAGATCGTCAAGAATAGGGGGGCGTGAACTCT
>JAXHSZ010000118.1:0-14289 GCA_034190725.1 Thermodesulfobacteriota bacterium | reverse complement strand
GGATGGAGTCCCTTATCCAGGAAGCAGGAAAAACGGTATCGGGAATGACCGGAGATGAAGAGACCTTTCCTGATCCCACAGATCGGGCTTCTATGGAGTCTAATAGGGATTTTCTCTTAAGGATTCGTGACAGGGAGAGAAAACTTATAATGAAGATCAAAGATGCCCTGGGAAGGATCGATGAAGGCAGTTTCGGTATATGTGAGGTATGCGGAGAAGATATCTCAGAGAAGAGACTTAAGGCGAGACCTGTAACCACCCTCTGTATCGATTGTAAGACAAAACAGGAAGCCGAAGAGAAATTAAAGGGTTCTAAGTAATGTCCCTCCAGAAATAAGATATTTTCTGCAAAGTTAAGGAAGATGAAGATTTTAACTGCAGGAATACATTGGTAAAGAGGGCCACATTGCAATGTGCCCTTACATCTGAGTTTGAAGATGATATTACGGAAAACAGCCTTTGATGGATGAATACTCAATATATACAGACAAAGAGGAGGACATATTGTAGCTTGACTATCCAAAAAGCCTATATTATCGCCCACCCCATAAATCATCTGAAAAGTAGATAACGATTCCCAGAGTGAATTCCCACTGACATGAATATTCTGGAAGGAATGAAGGAACTTGAAAATGATATTTTAATGTGCGTTAAGTGTGGCCTATGTCAGTCGGTATGTCCTGTATTTCAGGAATTGGGCAAAGAATCGTCAGTGGCAAGGGGGAAGATAGCATTAGTTGAAGCGTTGACTGAGGGATCCTTAGAGATAACCTCAACCGTATCAGAATGGATTGAATGCTGTCTTTTATGTGGTAAATGTGTAGAAGACTGTCCCAGTGGTGTCAGGGTTGATCTTATCCTGCTCAGGACCAGGGCAATCAGCACAGAGCTCAAAGGACTTTCTTTCACGAAACGGCTCATCCTCAGGGTTTTTCTTAAAAATCCCTGGCTTTTCCACATTGGTCTGAAAGCCGCTTCAGTATTCCAGAAAATGCTGTTTCGCCCCACAGGCCTGGATCGTATCCATAAAGCCAGATTGAGTATCGGCCTTGATAGAAGAAGAAACGTCTTGCCCCTTGCAAGAAAGGCGGTCAGAGAGAGATGGCCGGAGGTTATATCTCCTGAAATTTTCGCAGGAAGGGTAGCACTCTTTACCGGATGTATCACGAACTCCATACTCACGGGAATAGGAGATGCGGCAATAAGAGTGCTATTGAAACACAACATTGAGACTATTATTCCTAAAGACCAGTCCTGTTGCGGAATGATCGCAATGGCCATGGGGGATGAAGCAACTTTTACAACTTTGGCAAAGAGAAATTTGAAGGCCTTCTCCTCTATGAAGGTGGATGGGATAATAACAACATGCGCCACATGTGGGTACACTCTGAAATATCTCTACAGTGAATTCTTGCGGAATGAATCTCAAGACGTCCGTCATATGGCAAAAATGGTCTCAGATCAAACATATGACATATGTGAGTACATAGTAAATCAATTGGAAGCAAAGAAGGTCACACATCATGAAATTCATAGCCCCTCAAATGGAATCGTCGTAACCTGTCATGATCCGTGTCATCTGAAGCGAAAACAGGGAATTTACCATAAACAGAGGAAGTTTATTGATTTGATAGAAGGCATCACATTGAAAGAGATGTCAACCCCAGATAGATGTTGTGGAGGTGGAGGGAGTTTCAGCCTCTCATACTATGACCTCTCTTTGCAGATATTAAACAAGAAGGTGGATGATATAGAAAAGACGAATGCTGACATAGTGTTGACGAGTTGTGCAGGGTGTCATATGCAGCTGGTGGATGGTCTGGCACAGAGATCATCACCCATAAAAGTGAGACATCCCATAGAATTATATGAGGAAGCATGAGAAGAAAGGGAATAAGTAATTCAAGGGTCACTTTCTCCTTTATAGAGGAACATTTTCGTTACTACATTAAATTTTTCTTGACATAGAGGATGAATAGAGCTGCAATATGAAAATGAGAACAATTGGACTTTTTGTAATATTCTCGCTTTTTGAAAAGAGTCGCTTCAACGGCAATCAAATTTTAGTTCGTGTAAAACTCACATCTTTCCCTCTCTTCTTTCTTAACGCTCACTAAGATGCTCAGACAATACACGCATTAAAATTTGATTGCCATTGAAGCTCGCTGACAGCTTTATATTTCATAGCACTAAATTAATATGACTTTTTAATAAGACATCTGTATCCATTTGCGGTCAGCAGTTTACAGTGAACCATTCATTAAAACAGAAAGAAAAAGGAGATTATGGGTGCCTATTCTGAAGATTGAGAAGTATTGAACAATTTAAAAGAACCAATTCTGAAATTGCAATCGATATTCAACATGCTATATTGTCATAAAATTATTACATTGAAAGAACCGTGAACCGTAAACTGGTAACCGATAACTGATACTGATACGAATCAATAGAGGGAGGGGGTAAGTAAGCAATATCTCAAGAAAAGGATTTTGAGGTGCTTATGAAGAATGTACTATGAGTAGCGTTGTCAAGAAGAGAAGAAAAAAGATTCGAAAACATAAATATAAGAAATTAAGGTCTCGAATGCGACATAAGAGGAAGAGATAGCAGATAAGTCAAGTGAGTCATGATTGATAAGTTTGCGACCGACCATAGTTGTTTTTTTCTGATTTCACTTATGCTTTCCAGGTCTTTACTCATTGCAACCGGGTAAAAGAACAGAGTTCTTCATTCGATGGATGAAGTAATGGTCGAGAAGTGAATATGCACTGCTCGACCATTTCACAATAACCGGAGTGTATGAGAAATGGATCCTGCATCGCTCAAAGACAAATTTGTAGGATGTATGCTTGGAACCCATGTTGGAGATGCATTGGGCATGCCTGTTGAAGGCTATAGTTACAGGACTATTGAGCAGAAATATGGGGAGATAAGAGAGATGCTTGACGCAAGGCTTGGGTCGGGGACGTATACTGATGATACGGAAATGATGATTGCCGTAGCAGAGTCCCTCGCGGAAAATAGTGGATTCAATGGTCGAGACATGGCCCGACGTTTTGTCACCAACTTCCATCCTGAAAGAGGATATGGGAGAGGAACTCTTCGGTCCCTGTCAAATATACAGTCCGGTGTTTCATGGGAAGAATCGGGCAAGATGGTCTTTCATGAGGGCTCTTTCGGCAATGGTTCTTCCATGCGAATAGCCCCTATTGGCGCTTTTTACCATGATAAACCCAATAAACTTCGCTCAGCGGCCTATTGGTCCAGTCAGATAACGCATGCGCATACATTGGGGAAAGAAGGGGCTTTCTTACAGGCCAAGACTGTTTCAATGGCCCTCCACCGAGACCCTGAAAAGGGCTTTGATACAAAGGAGTTTCTAGAGGAACTCATAGAGTCCATATCTCCTGAGGCAAATATTTACACTTCAAAACTGGAGCAAGTCAAGACCTTATTGGATACTCCAACCAATAAAAAAAGAGTGGTGGAGATACTTGGCCACGACAGCACTGCCCCTGGTTCCGTGCCAACCGCCATATATTCCTTTCTGACCCATCACCATGATTTTGAAGAGACTGTCGTCTATGCTGTAGGATTAGGTGGCGACACCGATACAATAGGGGCTATGAGTGGCGCTATAAGTGGTGGTTATCATGGAAAGAAGGGGATACCATCAAGGTGGTTGGACAGGATTGAGAACGAAGAAAAAGGACGGGATTATATAGAAAAATTAGCGGTAACGTTATGGGAGGCACACAGAAAAGTATAACCTAAGCTGAGTGATTCCTTCCTACTGCGAGGCTGTACCTTACTGAATATAAAGCATAAGACACTTCAAATAGAACTCACTGAAGAGTTGGCTCCACTTTCGTCCGCTTCGAATCGTTTTTAACTTCATATTCAACAACGTACTCCTCGTGTGACGGAAAGAAACACTCAGCCTAGGAATAAGATGGAGGAGTCGCTATATGATTGATAAAATCCCTGCCTTGAAAAAAAGAAGCAATTCAAAAACCCTGGAAAAAGCTCTGAACCTGGCAATTGAGATTGCCAGAGAAGGAAGAGAAGGAAAGAAGATAGGAACACTCTTCGTGGTGGGGGATGAAAAGCAGGTCCTCTTAAGATCAAGGAATATGATCCTGGATCCTCTTTTGGGACATCCTGACGACGTTAAAAGGATTGATGATCCGGACATGAGAGAAACCATAAAAGAGTTGGCTCAGCTTGATGGGGCCTTCATCGTATCTGAGAACGGCGTGGTCATATCAGCATGCAGATATATCAATTCCAGTGCAAAAGGCATAGAACTCCCCCTGGGGTTGGGGAGCAGACATATGGCCGCTGCTTCCATATCAAAAGAGACGGAAGCCGTGGCAATAGTGGTTTCGGAAAGCTCTGTAGTGAGAATTTTCATACATGGAAAACTGGTCGCTGAGATTATCCCGGAGCTTTGGCTTGTAGACAAGAGAAGAATACATTTGAAGGAGCCTTATGTGGAAGAAAAGATAATGGACATGAAGGTCCTGTCAAAGAAAGATTAAATCCATCCGGCCAAGTGAAAGCATGGTCTTTCCCACCAACAAAAAATTAAAGGCGTGTTAAGGATCTAACGTTGAGTTTCATCAGAAGGCATAATCTGAATTACTTATACTGTGTTGAGCAGTATTTCTTGTCGTTGACAGGAAAGGGAGTCGGCCTTTCTCCTCTGGACCATCAGAAAATCAAGTCATGGGAGAAGAGGGGAGTCCCTCTGAATGTTGTATGTACAGGAATAAAGAAGAGCCTTGAATTCTTTAAAAAAAACCATGGGATTCATGAACCTCCACCAAGATCGATCAAGTTCTGTGAGAATCTGGTTGAAAAAGAGTTCACTCACTATAAAAGACGAAGAGTAGGCGCTCATAATGGGAAGAGAAATGAAATTGATGACAGAGAAGTTCTGTGTATAAAGATGGATACACTGATCAATAGAATAAACAGTATCGGAAACGAGGAAAAAGACGAAAGACTGAGAGAACTGTATTACACAGTCTCTTACCGAGTTATGAATTTGAGATCCAAAATTGAGAAGTACCCTGTCTCGCTGTATACGGAATTAGAGAGGATAGACAGATTTTTCATAAACGAGTTCTGTGAATTTATCTCTCCCGATGAGTTCACCGGTCTTATGGAAGAAGCAAGGGAAAGGTTATCCATTCATAGGTATAAAATGAGCAAAGAGGCGTATGAAAGGACTTTAGAGAGTATGAGAAACCTCCTTGTAAGAAGAAGATTCGATCTTATTGGAATTGAGATGAAAGACTAGCTGGAGGACGTTGGGGTGTGTAAGGATTGTGCAGGAAAAGGGTATGTTACCACCCAGAAGGGAAAGTTCGCCAAAGCAAAAAAATGCAGGATCTGCAAAGTCATTTGTGATCAATGCAGCGGAGATGGTATTGTCTTTCAGAGGAGCGAGAGTGGTTACACATATGCAATGAAATGCGAATGTACCATGTTGGAAGAAAGGATCATGCTCTTCAATAATGCCAGAATCCCTGCACAATTTGCATCTGCAACATTGGACGATTTTCACATAACACATCATACACAGGAAGAGGCAAGAACAAATTCGCGAACATTAGTCAATGACTATCCTGTTCAAAGAAGAGGGCTTCTCTTTATGGGACTTATAGGGGTGGGAAAGACCCACCTGGCTGCAGCAATCGTAAGGGAATTGACTTTGGAAAAGGGCTGTAGATGTAAGTTTATCGACTTTTCTCATCTCCTGTCAGACATCAAAGAGGGCTATTCCCAGGGAAAGCCTGATAAAGAAATAATTGAGTTGTATGTGGAAACACCTGTTCTTGTTATAGATGAGCTGGGAAAGGGAAGAAATACAGAATGGGAGGCCGATATACTGGATCAAATAATCTCTAAACGATATAATAACTTAAATGAGTTGACAACAATAATAACCACGAATTATACAACAAGGGACGAGTCGACTCTCCACTCCACCAGAACAAAGATAAAGGTAGATCCCTTGATATCGACTAAGGCAAAGATATTTGAGGAAGAGGTCCTCAAGGAGACACTGCAGCAGCGAGTCGGGGATAGGATCTTTTCAAGATTGACGGAAATGTGTAAAATGATTGAAATGGAGGGAAAGGATTTCAGAACTATGAAATTCAGTGAGGATTATGTTTAGGCTCTCAGAAATTATGAAATTTATAAACAAACCTTCGAAAAATTTCCACCTGTGCGGTTAAGCAGTACTGCGGTAACCGGTGCATATCGCAACAACCGCACAGGTTGAAAAATTTTATATGCTACACCCCTCTTTCTCTTTCGGATATTTAAGGATGACTCATGAAGAACAAGTTTAGACTCGCAGTATTTGATCTGGATGGCACCCTGACCAAGGAGAGAAGCCTTTGGGAATTTATCCATAAGAGCATAGGGCGGTGGTATGGCGATGCAGAGAAGTACCAGGTTCAATTTCACAACAATGAGATATCCTATGATGAATTTTGTAGACTTGACGCACAAATATGGAAAGGAATGAACCTTTCGAAACTCAAAGCCATAGTGGATTCCGTTCCTTTTTATGAAGGTATTGAATCCCTCACCTCATATCTCAAAGGCCATGGAATGAAGCTGGCCCTTATATCCTCCGGTCTCTCAGTACTGTCTGACATGGTCAAAAAAAGGTACTCATTCGACTTTGCCGTAGCAAATGATTTGCTTTGTGACAACGGCACTCTAACCGGAGAAGTAAGAACCAATGTACACTTCGATAAAAAGGCCTTTTGGGTTGAAAGAATAATGGACATCTATAGGATAAAAGGGGAAGAAATCATTGCCATCGGTGACAGTATCGGAGACAAGGAGATGTTCGAGATAGCGGGGTTCTCGGTTGCCTTTAATCCTTCTACAGAAAAACTGAGAAGCATGACCGATGCCGTGGTACATAGCGAGAATATGGCCAATATTATTAGTAAACTTCCATTCTGAACCTGGAGAGAAGATTGAATGGCCCTTCCTTGTCAAGAAGGTTTCCTTATAAATGGAGTGCAAGAGAAAGGGGAAAGAAGTTGAAAGTAGAAGAGAACATAATCAAGGCTTTGGAAAAGATCACATATGGTCTGTATGTACTCACCACAAAGAAAGAAGAAGAGGTAAACGGAATGATCGCTTCATGGGTCTCCCAGGTTTCCTTTGCTCCACCCCTTGTGGTAGTGGGTGTCAGGAAGAATAGATACTCCCACAAAATAATAATGGAAAGTTCCATATTTGCTCTCAATGTCCTTGGTAAAGAAGATGGTGGGTTAGTGGGCAAATTCAAGGCCCCTACTCCCGAAGAGAAATTTCAAGGTATCAAATGGGAGACAAAGATGACCGGGGCACCCATAATCAAGGAAACCCTTGCATATATGGACTGCAAATTGATACACTCCGTGGATACCGGTGATCACACTCTTTTCATAGGGGAGATTGTTGATGCAGGGAGTATGAAAGACGGTATACCCATGACCAGTCACGATTACGGTAAAGTTTACCTTGGCCAAACCTAATGGTCTGCGAAAGAAGTTGTTTAAAGTTCATACTGAAATGAGATATTTTTTGCAAGTCAAGGAAGGCACAGATAATAACCACAGGAATACATTGTGTATAAAGGGGCATATTGCAATGTGCCCCTCTATCTGAGGCTGACACAGAGATTGCAAATGAAAGCCATTTCTGGATGTGCATTATTTATACAGATTAATCAACATATGACACACTGTTAAAAAACAGAGGCTATGGTTGTTTTTATAACCGGTTCCACCGGTTTTGTCGGAAATCGAGTTTTATCAGTCCTCAAAGAGGAAGGCTACTGGATCAAAGCCCTTGTCAGAAAAGGTTCCGAATGTAAACTTCAGAATTCGAGAGAAGTGGAGATCGTAAACGGGGATATTACTCAACCAGGGAGTATCAAGGGCAATTTAAAGGGGTGTGATGCAGTCATCCATTTGGTGGGCATCATCAGAGAGATCCCTGGAAAAGGAGTAACCTTTCAGAAGGTTCATTGTGAGGGCACGAAGAACATTGTGAATGCGGCAGCAGAAGAAGGGGTGAAACGGTTCATCCATATGAGTGCGTTGGGGGTGAAACCACATGCAAGAACGAAGTATCACAAGACCAAATATTTTGCTGAAGAACATGTGATAAACAGCGGACTCAACTATACCATATTTCGTCCCTCGTTTATCTTCGGCCCTGGTGATGAGTTCATCAATGTGCTGGCAAAGAATATACGTCGACTCCCTCTATTTCCGATAATCGGAAATGGAAACTATAAGATCCAACCAATCGCTCTGGAAGATATATCCACTGCATTCACAAGTTCGCTGAGTCTCAATCATACCAAGGGAAAGATATATGAAGTCGGCGGAGTGGAGAAACTGAGATACATGGAACTGGTTCAAATCATATCTGAAGTCATGGGGAAAAGGCTCAGAAAGATTCACTTGCCTATTTGGCTCGTAAAGAGAATGACAGCTTTGATGTCGGGCATTCCATATTTTCCCATAACTTACGATCAACTCAAAATGCTTTTAGAGGACAATATCTGTGACGAAAGGACCTTTCTCAAGGACTTCGACATATCACCAACCTTATTCAGAAAAGGAATTGCTAGGTATTTAACATAATAATACTGGATGAATGCACTGATTTTTCATATTTTTCGATCTGTCCGGTGAGGTACAGCTGCGGTAAATGCCAGCTGCTTGGTTCGTTTGATTCTTATACGAAAGGGCCCGGCCGACATCTGACTAGACATACAAAGCTGCAATCTAGTTATAGCAAGCAGCCGGCAGGCGGTGAACTTGGCTAACTGCACAGGTCGATTTTTTTAGGAGGGAGTCTATATGCAGACAAGAGACGTTGTTATTGTGAGTTTGGCAAGAACACCATTTGGAAAGTTCGGAGGGACACTCAAGGATGTTCCAGTTGTAGACCTTGGTATAATGGCGGCGAAAGAAGTGCTGAAGAGAGCAAATGTGGATGAAAAGGCCGTTGAGGAAGTCAATGTGGGCCACTGTGCATCATCAGAGGCAGAGTGCGCTTCCGTGGTAGGAAGGCAGATATCTTTGGCAACGGGTATTCCACCGGAAGTTATGACGACTACCATAGATACAGCCTGTTGTTCCAGCCTTATAGCCGTAAGATTGGGTTATCAATCCATACAGGCCCATAGGATAAGCACTGCTCTGGCATTGGGTGTTGAGAGTATGAGCAGAACCCCTTTCATCCTTCCCCAGAATCTTCGATGGGGTCAAAGGCTGGGCCATATTACAGCATCTGATGGACTATTTGAACTGGGCTATAAGGGATACAATCCTGTTTCTGTGGATGCCGGGGAGGTGGCCCTTGAGTACAATGTGGACAGGGAGGAACAGGACAGATGGGCATTTCGAAGCCAACAGAGGTATGCAAAGGCAAATGAGGAAAGGAAGTTCAAGGATGAAATCGTACCCATAGAAGTTCCGAGTCGGAAGGGTCCGCCCATTGTCTTTGATACCGATGAGCAGCCGAGACCAAATACCACCATAGAAAAACTTGCAAAGCTTCCCACCATTTACGGAAGCCCCACAGTAACACCCGGTAATGCTCCGGGTCTCAATGATGGAGCTGCAGGGATTCTTTTAATGTCTGCTGAAAAGGCAAAAGAGATGGGAATCTCTCCTCTGGCCACAATAATCTCCGCTGTTGGGAGATCCACACATCCCAGGTACATTGCGACGATTCCGGGGCTTGTTATTCAAGATGCTTTGAAAAAAGCCGATCTCACCATAGATGATGTTGACTTGATAGAGATCAATGAGGCGTTTGCGGCCATGCCTCTTGTATCGAGCAAGGTGCTGGCAGACGGAGATGAAAAAAAGACAGAAGAAATCAGGGAGAAGATCAATGTTAACGGTGGCGCTGTGGCCATCGGTCATCCTGTGGGCGCAAGTGGTGCAAGGATCTTGATGACATTGATATATGAATTGAGAAGGAGAGGGGGCGGCTGTGGAGTAGCTGCCATATGTGGAGGTCTCGCCCAGGGTGAGTCAATGGTTGTAAGAGTTTAGACAGGATTGGGGGAATCATACTCCCTCAATTCTATCTATCACCCCTTGACAGAATTGCCCCAGTGGCTTGTGTACCACTATATGGGCAAGTCTGTCATAGGGAGTAGGCTGAAGATTCATTATGATCACTTTTGCCCTGTTCCTTAAGGCCAGCTTTGGGAGGTTTGCCACCGGATAGACCACCAAAGAAGACCCGAGAATCAATAGGAGATCGCAACCCCTGACCAGAGCGATAGCTTCTTTGTAGAGACGTCTTGGAAGGGGATCACCAAAGAGAACCACATCAGGTTTAATAGCTTTCCTGCATTTGTCACATCGAGGAGGCAACTCTCCTTTGTCATTGAGCTTGACCATTACCTCCTCCATTGGATACACCCTTTTACATTTCAGACAGGTTCCGGTTCTCAAGTGACCGTGTACTTCTAAAACCCTCTTGGACCCTGCCTTTTGATGGAGATTATCCACATTCTGGGTGATTATGCCCTTCAGTATTCCTTTCTCTTCCAATAGAGCGAGAAACGTATGCGCCACAGTTGACTCGGCATTCCATATGTCTTTAAAAAACTGTTGTCCCAACGCATATAAAGTCCGGGGACGAAACCTGAACCCCCATCTTGTGAAGAGTATAGGGCTCATCTTTGTCCAAAGACCACTCCCAGGGCTTCTGAAATCCGGGATTCCCGCCTCTGTACTGATTCCAGCCCCAGTAATGGCAACTGCATTTCTTGCATTGAGTATTGCTCTGGTCACTTGTAAAGTCTTGTCGTCATCCACTGTTCATCTTTCCCCTGAATAGAGGATGTAAGGGTGTAACGAAAGAGCTTCTTCATCCTCCAGACTTTTTTCTTGACTCTGCCATATTTATAAGATATTTGCTTTATGTCAGCAACTTTATTCTCTCTTATACACATGAAAAACTATTTTCTTAGGGTATTG
The DNA here is from genome assembly GCA_034190725.1 of Thermodesulfobacteriota bacterium. Classification (GTDB taxonomy): domain Bacteria; phylum Desulfobacterota; class UBA8473; order UBA8473; family UBA8473; genus JAXHSZ01. The sequence goes on along the minus strand of JAXHSZ010000118.1, from coordinate 3,256 downwards.
TTGAAACGACAAATGAAGAGAAGGGAAACCATTTACATGACCAAACTTCATATTATGCGGAACAGAAAAAAAAATCAAACCAATCAGACCCGTGAACAGACAATACCAGCAATCCCTACGAAAGAAGAGTGCTTGAATCTCATGAAAGAGCACAACATGTTGGAACATATCATTCGCCATAGTCTTGTTGTGAACAAGATTGCACTTTATCTTGCTTGTCAACTGAATAAAGTCGGTGAAAACTTAGATACTTTCAAGGTACAGGCAGGTGCTTTACTCCATGATATTACAAAGACCAGAAGCATCCATACACATGAAGATCATGCCATTACAGGAAGCGAATTGGTAGAGAAACTGGGATTCAAAAGTGTCAGCGAAATAGTGAGGCAGCATGTGAGAATGGATCATAATTTAGATTTATCCAGAATCACAGAGATAGAGGTTGTCAATTATGCTGATAAAAGGGTAACACATGAGAGGATTGTCACTCTCGAAGAAAGATTTGAAGATCTTATCAATCGATATGGCTTGCCTGAAGACAGAACCTCACTCATCAAACAATCGAAACTGAGAGCCTTCCAACTGGAAAAGAAGATATTTTCAAAATTGGATATAACTCCGGATGAAATTCTTTTATTAGATCAGACGTAAGTTTTGCAATCACTGTAACCTAAGATGAGCGATTCATTCCTACTGCGAGGCTGTATCTCATTGAATCTGAAGTAAAAAACGTTTCGAGTCAAATTCACTGAAGGGTTGGCTTCACTTTCGTCCGATTCGAATCGTTTTTACTCCATATTCAGCAACCTACAACCTTTCGTAACGGTAAGAATCGCTCAGCTTAGGTTTAACAATTATCGTTTATTCTTCGGTGGAATCGTGTTTATGATGATTGTGTTCGTGATGATGTTCATGATCCCCTTGAACCCAAATAACCGGCATACTTCTCTTTGCAGCATGAAACTTCTCGCTGGATTGAAGGATAAGGTCAGCAGCGTCTCTCAGGTTCTTTTCCACTTGGGATAGCCCCTCTTTATCGGCTATCTCAGCCCATTTCCTATATTCTTTCACATGATCATCGTTGTGTTTTACCCAGTGGTCCAAAAGCACACTCAACTTCTTCATCTTGTTCTCTTCCATTGTCTTACTCCTGTGATATGAAAATGCCTATAATGTATAAAAAAGCCATGAAGGCTTTTTGGGACCTTTGAAACTGTAAAAAACTTCATTCACCTTCCCCTCCTTATTCTAAAAATGGGCACCCTCCGTAAAGGGTGGTTCAGAGGGATATTCGACCGTCATGAAAATAATAGATGGGTTTCATGATTTCCGACTGTAAAAATAAATCAGGCCACAGGGGATGTCAACAGAAAAAGATCATTTTGGCCGGATGCTTTCTCATACCAAAAAAACCTTGCTTTGACATGTGGAAGTTGATAAAATAAAAAAATCAGAAATACTGAATTATTTTCCATCTTTTAAAGGAATCACCAATACTTAAGAAGCCAAATTTTAAGAATGAGCTTTCGATGGTGATATGTCTGATACCCATTAAACACAAACAACCAAGTCACTGGGTATAGGAGATGCCATATGAAGCAAATCAAGGAATTAAGAATTAGACAAATGACGGAAAGAGATTGGGAAGGTATTTTAGAGATAGACAAGAACATTACCGGTAAGGATCGTACTCTCAGTTGGCCTCAAAAGGTGAGCAGCCATCTCAAGACTCATTCACCTTCACTTTCCTTTGTTGCTGAGACGGAAGGCAGGGTGGTGGGTTTCATATTGGCTGATATAAGAGGTGCTGAATACGCTCTTCCTTTGGCCGGTTGGATTGACGGTGTGGGAGTTGATCCGGCATATCAAGGGCAGGGCATCGGGCGAAAACTCATAGAAACATGTATTGAAGAGTGCCATCTTAACGGAATCAAAGCTCGCTTGATGATCAAAGAGAGCGATGAACGTTTTCAAAAATTCCTCATCAAGCTTGGTTTCAAACGAGGAGAGTTTGTTGAGTTCGTGAAAGGCTTTGTGAGTAAATAATTCCCCGTATACTGCATGTTATCTCGTAAGTATTGAGGTAACTTTTGGGTTGAAGATGATCAACAAAGACCCAAAAGAAGCTCACCCAAAAGAAGCTCCGACTCTCTTTGCTTTCTCACTTCCTCTTATAATTACTTCCTGACATGCACGTTTTCCCCTACCTCTGTTGAGTTATTCATAAGACAAAACAAACACACAAAGTACGCAAGAATAATTGTTTTATGTGAGCAAGTGATGTGTATACAATGACAAAAATCTTGACAACATAAAGCATGTGTGCTAGTTTTTGAATGAACGTTCATTCAGATTTCTGTCTTGATCATGCCGAAAAGGAATTTATCCTCTTTTCTTAAAAAAAAGTACATAAAGTGTATTTCATGTTATTTGGAAAGACGTTCTTTCCCCCTTCCTTAAATTCAGTAAATTTTCTAAAAGCCCTGGCATGTGCTACAGAGGAGGATGACACCCTCGTTCTTAGGGAGGAGTGCACACTCTGCTTATGAAATTATTTCTCTCTACAGTAGTTACTGAGAATGGAATGAATTTACACTAAAAGATACGAATTTTTTGTATTATATCTCAATTATACTTTGGCTCTCTTTTTAAGGAGGTAATCAAATCATGGTGGGAATTAAATCATACGGAGCGTATATCCCTATTATGAGATTGAATAGAGACATGATCTCAAATGCCTGGGGGACCCGTTCCATTGGTGGAGAGAGAAGTGTGGCCAACCACGACGAGGACAGTCTCACTATGGCTGTAGAAGCCACATTAGACTGTCTGGATGGAGAAGATCGCCAGATGACGGAAGGTCTCTTTTTTGCATCCACAACGTCTCCGTATAAGGAAAAGGCATGTTCCTCCATAGTGGCCACTGTTGCCGACTTGAGAAAGGAAATCTGGACAAGTGATTTCGCAAATTCTCTTCGGGCCGGTACTTGCGCTTTACGGGCCGCCTTGAATGCGGCAAAAAGCGGAGCAGAAAAGAACATCATAGTCACTGCTGCCGACTGTAGACTTGGTACCCCTCGTTCTGTTGATGAACAGGTGTTTGGAGATGGTGCTGCTGCCCTTCTCTTGGGAGATTCAGATATTATTGCGAGCATAGAGGATATGTACTCCATCTCAGACGATATTACAGATGTCTGGAGAACAGATCACGATACCTTTGTTCGATCCTGGGAGGATCGGTGGGTGTTGATCAACG
>JAXHSZ010000117.1:0-3046 GCA_034190725.1 Thermodesulfobacteriota bacterium | reverse complement strand
CTTTTTCATATAATATCATTACCTCCCTTTCGGACTCAAGACTTGCGTAAGCCCTTGGAAATGGTTTTGTATCAGGAAATACGATCGAGTTCCTTATGATATCTTCTATCTATTGATCAATGTCTGGCGGGCTAATCCCACCAAAGCGCCATCCTGGTTGGTGTAAGAGGTCTCGGTGACTGAGAAGACAAGAGTGCCGCCCTTGGTCTCTCGTGTGTAAATATCGGCAATCTTTGCCACAGAAACCAGGGTGTCACCTGCACGCACAGGTTGAAAGAACTCGAATTCTATTCCACCATCCACAATACGGGGGTATCCGGCATTGATGAGTGCCGAAACCAGTTCTTCCCTGATAGCCGAGAAAAACGGCATGGGTGAGTTCCACTTCACTGGCCAACCAAAAAAACCGGGTGGGGCAACAATTGAGCCATACCTGGAATTTCTGGCGTATTCATCATCCCAAAGCAGAGGATTTCGATCCCCAACAGCATCGGCGAATTTTCTTATGGCCCCCTTTTCCACCTCAAGGATCATCGGTTCCCCTGATTTGCCTATGAGTTTGGTCACTTCTTCTTTAAGCATGAGATATCCCCTCCTCTCTTAGGGTCTATAAAGGAACAGTTGTTCCTCTATATATCCTTATTTGCCGGAAAATTAATAAGACAATAGTAGCCGTTCATGGTTATAGATAATAATGCAATGTATTTCAGGCTTTGAATAGGGAAATATTCTTATTGATGTATATGAAAAAGTCAAGGAAAAAGAGTGTTATTGACTATTGAAGGAATAGGCATGGGATTTTTACATCTTAATGACAAGACACATACTGTGTTCCTGAAACGATATTAATGAATCCTGAACGAAGACTATTATTTTTCTTGGGTGAATGTGTAATGGGGTTACAGCATGTTTATGCCTTTTCAGATGTTTGTCAGGTTCTTGAGTATAAGAAACAAACGAAGTAAGTAGCCGGCGCTTTCCACAATCCTGTTTAACCCACAGGGTGAAACTTTTCAAATTCATAACTCCTGCTGCTATACTTTCAATTCACTTCCCAACATAAGTCACAACAATATCTCATACCCGATCACCATAAGCGCCGCATCAATGCCGGCGTGGCAGATCCATGGGGACCAGATTGAGTCGTACGTATGGTAAAGAAAGATGAAGAAGATTCCGCCAAGAAACACACCGAATCCGAATAAAAGGCCATAACCCAATCCAAAGTAGACAATCAGTACAATGATATGGTGAAGAGCAAATCCAAGGCCTGAAAGTATCGTGGCCCATGAGAGGGGAAACGCATTTCTGAGTTTGGAGAAGTTAAACCACCGCCAGTAGTATTCTTCAACCGAGGAATTTGCTATGGTGAGAAAAACAGCAAATACAAGAAAATTGTCCCCTGCAAATCCCAGTTGTTCTGCTTTTACTTTGATCTCATTCATATTGAGAAAGTCTTTTAAAACGAAGGTATAGAGTAAAAATGCAACAGTGCCGATGCACAACCCGGCTGCAAATCCCACAAACAGACCTTCACATTTCATCCTGGGCATCGGGAACGGCTTCTTTTCGGCCGTCATTGTCCAGACAAGGGGGAATGCAATGAGAAAAGTTCGGGATATCCAATAGAAAATAGGTGAAGCGGGGTGCTCCGTAAAAAGCACAAAATAGCACATGGCAAAGACAGATGGGAATATGAGGGTAATAATGGCTGCTGGGAGGTCTCTTTCTTTATAAAGCGAGGAATTCGCCCTTTGTGTGTCATGTTCATGGTTTTTCAATTACATGGGCTTTCCGCAGAATGCAAGAGAGAGGGGAGAAGATGGTAATGAATGATATCCTTCTCATTCTTTTTGCAGTCACACGAGACACAAGGGAATGAACTGAGAACGCATCTTTGGTACTCCCAGATTGCCTGCTCAAAATGTTTTCTGATGTTTTCATCTGCTGTAATAAGATCAGCTTCGTGCAACTTGGCTTCGGCGGTTAATATTCGATCAAAGACATCTCGTGTCCAATGTATTTTCAATGCTTCATCAACGATATCACTGAAAGGACAATCCGATATTTTCAGGTCAATGGACCTGGACAGGCTGTTGATTATCTTTGATGGTTTGACTGTAATACGACCTATTTCGTATAAAAAGTGCAATTCAAGTCTGACAATTTGCGACACGATTACTTCGCTATCTTCAATTTTCCTACTTGCTTTTTAGTGTGAGTTTTCTTGTCAAACCCGCATAGAGCCAAACCACAATATGAGTATCAAGGTACACTAAAGTCTGCCCTCTTCGGTCCATTGTGCCGCCTTCAACTGAACAAGATCATCAGGATTCTCAATAATACAATCGTGGGGTTTAGGATTCTCCAATTTACTCTTTTTTTCTTCAAGAACAATCTTTAACCTGTGCCCTTTTCTTTCGATCACGACTGGAATGCCTGTCTTGATAACCTCATCCACTACCTTGAATATTTGATTTCGCAAAGCAGTCAGCGACATAGGTGTCATCCGTCTCCCCCCTAACAATCAGATGGAACAAACGATATGTACATATGATATTAAATATACTGAACATATACAAATAAAAAAACAAGTCTTGTGTCATTTGTGATGTATCAGTAAACCCCATGACTTGGAGTCAAAACAGGAATGAAAAGGTTGTCCATAAGGATTTTTGAAAACACCGTTTGTAAAGGATTTTCAGATATTCAATCCTACAAGGCCAGAGAGAAGAATACAATCATGTCTTACATTTTCGTATGATATCGAGCATGTTGATTGATAACACAGTAAAATTTACTATGGAAATCCATATATTTTATAGGTGATTCTCTTAGGCGACTTGTCCAAAAATTCCCCTTGACATGTATATACGGCTTGCCTATACTTTTTTGATAAAAGTAATTCTTAACAGGAATGAAACGTTCCAAGGATCAGCATCATGCGGTGATCAGAGATATGTTTTTGTTCTCTATTGATATGGGGCCTGTGCTTTCTCGCAATCCGAATTTCCCAATACGATAGTCTTAAAGAGTATCTCTCAGT
>JAXHSZ010000116.1:0-18276 GCA_034190725.1 Thermodesulfobacteriota bacterium | reverse complement strand
CGCAGACATCTCAATAACAACAGAGTCGATATTCTCATCATTATCCAGAATATCCAGGGTTAAATCCAAAAGTCTCTCTCTCGGGGGAATGTCATCTCTCCCCAATAGTGCGCGGCGAGTGCTTTCCGCCAGTGAAAGATTCCCACCCAGATCAATAGGATTTTTATAACTGGCGCCCACCAGTGCAAATATTTCAGAAAGCTCTTTGTATGATTTTTCAGTGAGTAATGAAGCTGAAAGGCCCTTCTTGGAAAATGCGTCAGTCATGTTAACACATTGTCCTCCGCTGAGAGAGACCAGCCCCACCCTGTTCTTCTTCACCGGGTATGTGTAAAGCAACATCATGACCGTATCAACAAGTTCTTCCAGGCTGTCTATTTTTATGGCCCCGCACTGCTTGATCAATGTTTCCCACATAAGATTCGATTCCGCCATGGAACCGCTGTGAGAAGCCGTGGCCCTGGACCCTTCAACGGTCTGCCCCCCTTTCCATATGAGTACGGGTTTTTTACTGGATGCTCCTTTTATCACATTGAAGAAGCGTCTTCCGTCTTTGACGCCCTCCACATACATGCCTATTATCTTTGTTTCTTCGTCGTTCAAAAGGTATTCACAATAGTCTGTACTGTCCAGGACGTATGCGTTACCATAGCTCACAAGTTTGCTTATCCTGATCCCGCTGTTGTATCCCAATATACTGAAATTAATCGCATGTCCCCCACTCTGGGATATAAAACCCACGGAACCGCCGTTTCCAGTGTATTGGTCCGGGGTATTCCGCAAGCCGATTTTGGGGTTGAACAGACCCATACAGTTGGGCCCAATGAGATTAAATTCTGCCTCCTTGGCCATCTTTGTGATCGTATTTGCAAGTTCAATCCCCTTTTCGGTTCGAGTTTCTGCAAAACCCGATGTGAAGAAAGTCGCTCCGCCGATATTCTTGGCTATACATTCTTTAAGTATCATTGGGGTTACCTCTCTGGGCACCGCAACGATTGCATAATCTATGGGGTCGGGAACGTCCGCCAGGTTCAGGTAATTCTTCACTCCGAGCGCTTCAATGCCTGGAAATTCTTGCGGATCGATATTTACGGAATAGACCTCACCTTTAAAATCGGACATGGCCCTTAAAAATGAATAGTTATTGTTCAGCATCTTATCTCCGATTACAACGACAGACTTTGGATTAAAGGCCCGACCCAACCTATCGAATCTCCCTTCCATTCAGATACCTCCATTTCAGTTTAAAGCACAGTACTCTTCCGAAAAAACCGATTGTACGCTTAAAAGGTTATAGTCTCCGTATGTAACTTCTCAAAAAGTCCGGAAACATGAAGTAGCTCACAGGGGAGCTTTTAAGAACAATATTTTGAATTATGGGAAATACGTATTCAGGGTACTCGGTGTTAAAAAATTCAAAATTTTTAAGGGCGATAGCTCGAGTTTTTTGAATTTTTGCCGAGTTCTCTGAATACGCCCAAAATTCACATAGAAGTGAATGAAAGCTCCCCTGTGAGCTATGGTATAAGTCTGTTTCACGAAGTTATTTAAAAGTTACCTCCCTTTTCCCTGAGAATGCAAAGTATATCTCATTTCCGGGCGGACAATCCTTTGTTTATCGACGAAAAATTTCCGCCCTGAATCTTCCGGCTTTCAGTTCCCTTATAAGGTCCTTTTCGCAATTGATATCCATTTCAAAGATGGTGACAGCACGCCCCACTTCTTTGGCGGAATGCGCGTCACTCCCTCCGGTACCTTTCATATTGAGGCCTTCACATACCTTGAGAGTGAATTCATCTTCAAGCTCACTGTTTTCCCCATTTAAGGATTCAACGGTATCCATAAATTTCAAAAACGGTTTCTTGCACGCTTCTTCAACGGTAAGTGTCACACCGGGGATAGAGACCTCTCCTCCTTCCAGAAACGCACCTCTGAACGGATGCGCTGCGATCATTACTCCGTCAACTTCATCGACCAAACCCCGTAATTCCTTCACCGAGATGATCTTATCAAACTCCCTGTCAAGCCCAAAGACCAGCATATCTCCGTCCATAGAGGTTATTTCCGTGCCTCTCAGCACTAAAAAATCATATTTTTCCCTGAGTTCGCGGATCGCTTCGGGTGCCCAGATCTTATCGTGTTCAGTAATACAGACACCGTCTAGACCTATCCTCTTTGCTTCTTCTATCAATTCTGCAGGATCCAGATCGCTGCAGGCTGATGCCGGTTTTGTGTGAATATGCATATCGATAATCATAACATCTCCAAGAATGCTTGAACCCTGGTTTCCAGTTGACCCAACCCCAGTGATGGGTGCTCAATTTCAACCTCCAATACGGGAATATCTTTTTCCTCCAACCTTTTTCTCTGACCTACGAAGTCATATTGAAAGGTATCGCAAAACATGAGTCCATAGAGAATCACACCATCGACTTTATATTCCTCTATCAGATCGAACATAAAATCAAATCGGGGAAATGGCGGTTCTATACATGCACAGGGTATCAAATTGAGGTACCTGAGGCCAATAGCGGTTAACGGATCTTCATTATTTTCAACATTATCCCAGAAGTATCTTGTGCCTGAACACAGATCATCTGCAACCACCGTGGCCCCACAGTCCTCTATCAATTTGATGAATGAAGAGTTATCCATGATACTGCCACTAATCATCAACCTTGGACCTGTGTTCGAGTCGCCGTCTCTTATCATAAGTTCATCATAAAGTTTCTTAAGAAGCAAATTGTTTTGATCTTTGGGCATGATCATACTCGATCGGACGATCTCCGAGAGTTTGACTCCGGTTAAAGGCGGATTCTCTCTTGCCATAAGATGATGGATTTGTTTGAGTATCGTCCGGTTTTCATTGTATATATCAATGGCCTCCTTCAGGGATGTATCCGTAATCTCTTGCCCTGAAAAATCCTCGAGGGACTTCTTCAGCTTTTCCAATTGTTGATAATGATATTTTTGCGACGTTTCGGAAATTTTGTGAGGATGGTCCAAGAGATGTGAGTAAGATGCTCCTATGTATAGCCTCCAATTATCAAAAAGCCTGCACACGGCATCACAGCTATGGGCAGCGATTATACCATCGAGAAAGTCATACTTCTTGTCTAAGCCCAGACCCAAACAGCCTCGAATATACGGACACATATTGCTTTGAAGGTAACTGTCTCCTCTGCTGATGAAATCTTCGTGCCCTATGATCCTGACCGGCAGTATACCTGCAGCATAGATAATCTCTTCTGGAACATAATTGCATATCCACCCCATTACCTTTTCCCCGTTATCCTTCCACTGCATTATCGATTCATTGTGAGGAAAAGAGTCTAATTCATCTCTCATCGTTTTAAAGCTGTCCATAGAGCTTGTCATAGGTCATCCTCGTGAGTTTTAAGAGATAATATCCTTTTTTATACTGCACAATCGGACACTTTTGATATTTTCATTGTACATGTTCATCAAGCAATGTACGGGTTCTAGATCAAAATGAGTAATTTTATTAATTTTTAAAAGAAGAATTGTATTATTATCATTCATAGTATGACTGCGATTCATTAAAGTAGCACATTCATTCCTCTTTTACAACCAGTTTATGAATAAATATTTAAAAATTACATCCAATTATCTCTTGACAAATCTTTCCCCTGGCTCTATCATTAGTTTCATTCAAAGTATGAGTGCCATTCACTATATTCAAAAATCCCAGATTCACATAGTCAGCTGCCTTATAAAACACTGCTTTTCTCCACTGATAAAATTACTGAGTTTCCATCCACGAATGGTTATTTTCTGGATGAACACTATGTAAATTGCGTTGTTTTTTCACCTCTGCTAAGAGAGATACCCTTCATGGGATTCCTTTCTATTGCCTATCAAAACGCCGACTTTTTTCGAGACCTCTCCATGTTCCTGCCGTATTGTAATTCAACGGGAAATCTTCAAATATCAGCAGTTGAATCTATAGAAAAGGTCAATCTGAATATCCGACAGACTCAGGAGGAGCCGTCATGTTACAGCAGATTACAGAATTAGAACGATTCTTCGATCCAAAGAGTGTTGCAATAATCGGAGCTTCCAAATCATTTGCCAAGACAGGAACAGCGATCCTTTTCAGCGTACTCGCCGGTGGATTCAAGGGGGGAATCTACCCTATTAATCCTAAAGAGACGGAAATAATGGGATTAAAGGCTTACCCGAATCTGAAGGTTACCCCAACTCGGGCGGATTTGGCAATAATCTGTGTTCAGGCTGAGCTTGTGCCCCAGGTCGTTACGGAATGCGGAGAAGCGGGAATAGGGTTCGGCATTGTCATATCATCCGGTTTTGGCGAAGTGAACGAAAAGGGTAAAGATCAGGAGAAAGAGATTTCAAAAGCGGCTCAATCAAGCGGAATGCGGATCATAGGCCCGAATTGCATGGGTTTGGTGAGTGCAGGAGCGGACTTCTATGCACTGATGAACATGCTGATACCCATGGCCGGGAAAGCATCAGTGATCTCCCAGAGCGGTACCATCGGTTCTCTGGCTTCCATATACGGTTCAGAACAGAGTGTCGGTTTCAGCAAGTTCATCAGCACGGGAAACGAGGTGGATTTGAGCACGGAAGATTTTATAGAGTATCTTGCCACCGATCCTCAAACCAAGGTAATTTCCGCTTTTGTGGAAGGGATACAAGATGGAAAGAGGTTCATCCAAGTGGCAAGAGAGGCTGCCAGGAAAAAACCGCTGATTGTACTGAAAGGGGGAGTCACGGAAGCAGGTGCCAAGGCGGCAGTGTCCCATACCGGATCAATCGCCGGTTCCAAGGCTGTTTATGATGCCATGGTAAAACAGACAGGAATCATACAAGCAGAAAACGAAAGGGAGATGGTGGATTTGATTAAGGCCTTCTCTTTGCTGGATCCACCCAAGGGACGGAATGTCGGGGTTACGGGCGCCTGGGGAGGGTTGGCCGTTCTCGTTTCAGACGCTTGTGCTAAGACAGGATTGACTCTGCCGGAACTCACCAGTGGAAGTATGAAAGAATTGAACAATACTTTGCCTTCATTTTGGAGCCACGGGAATCCGGTTGATGTGACCGGAGCCGGGCTCGGGGGAGATTTCTACATGCTGACAAAACCTATTGAGATACTCCTACGTGACAAGAATATCGATGCGGTGATATGGATGGTTCCTGCTTTAGGTTCTTTGTTTGAACAGGTCACTGGCCGAATGGACCCTCATATTTCAGGACACTTCTCTAAAACAGCACTCGGGTCCATGGCGCCTCAAGAGATGCAACTTGCAAAGAATATGGTTGACTTGAAGAAAAAGTATGGGAAACCCATGGTTGCCATACTGATTGGACTGTATGGGCGGAATGGTTCGGAACATATTCGATTTTTAGAGGAAAACGGAATCCCTGTCTATGAAACAACCCACCAAGCAGCCTTTGTGTTATCAAAGCTTGTGGATTACAGAGAATTCATGGAAGGAAGAGATAATGAGCGTGCTCTATAAAAATTCCTGTGCACGATTTTGGTAATTTCAAAATGCTGTTTTTCACCGTAAAATTCATGAAACGAGGAATGAGGTTTTAACAAGAGAAAAACTGTTATAAATCAATAGACTGGAGGTAACTGAGATGACCATTACGTTTGAAAAGTTCCAGGAAGAGTGCAAGTTTTACAATCCGATGAAGAATTTTGAACTGGACACAAACATTATTGAATACAGACTCGATCCTCTGACCAAGGAGAGCACCTACTTTAATATTACAGCTCTGGAATCAGGGCTGAAGTGGAATATCAAGATGGATGAGGAGGAACTTTTGCAGACAGTTGAAAAGTCTCGTGAAGGTTGTTTCATGTGCGGAGACGCTGTGAGAAATACGACTCCCAGGTATCTGGAGAATATCCTTCCAGAAGGAAGACTGACTGTGGGTCAGGCCATCCTCTTTCCCAATATTTTCGGATTGGCACGTTATTCTGCAGTATTGACTTATCCGAACAACCACTTCTTTAGCCTGGACGAATACACACCTGAAGTGTTGATAGATACGTTTACATGTGCCCTTGAGTTCATCAAGAGAGTATTCAAAGAAGACAAAGATGCAAAATATGCTGCATTTGGCTGCAATTACCTCTTTCCTGCAGGGTCGTCCACTGTACATTCCCACTTTCATCTCTTCATGACGGCCTTTCCCTTCGATCACATAAAGGACTTGGATGTAAAAAGTGAACACTATTATCGTGAAAATTCTAAGAGTTATTGGTCAGACCTCCTGGAGACCGAGAAGAAACTGAATGAGCGATATCTGGGCGACGTGGGAAATACCCACTGGTTGGCCTCCTATGCTCCCAGTGGTGTCAAGGAAATACAGGGTCTTGTTGAAGGCAAATCAAACTTCATCGAATTTAATGAAGACGATATAAGAAATCTTTGCGAAGGGCTCTCAAAAGTTTTGAAGTACTATCGCAGCCAGGATGTGACATCGTTCAATCTTATCACCTATTCAGGTGCTTTGGGAGAGAAACAGGAACACTTTTGGCCGGGTCTGAAGATCGTTATGAGAGGATACTTGCCCCCATACTATACCAGTGATATCACCTGGAGGCAAAAGCTTCTCTTTCGGAAAGAAGAATGGTTCGATCTGCCTGAAACAGTCGCTTCTCAAGCAAGAGAATTTTTTTAGAGGATTAATCCTCAAATCATTCTCTCTTCTCGTAATGAGAAAGAATGAAATCCCCCTTTGGAAGGGGTGTCTGAGGGGAACGTGAAATTTGATATTTGGAAATCTATACCATACACATAGAGGAGGTGAACATGGAAACAAATTTCTGGAACAAAGAGATTGAGATGATGCCTCTGGACAGGCTGAAATCGCTACAAGAAAAGAGGCTTCGTGAGGTAGTTCAGTGGGCGTATGACAATACTGAACTTTACAGACGAAAATATGATCAAGCCGGCGTAAAACCAGCGGACATAAAAACTCTGGAGGACATTACAACATTACCTCTGACCACCTATAAAGACGATTTCTGCGAAACATCAATGGATGAGAAATTGGCTGTGCCGAGAGAGAAAGTGAAAGTTTTCTATTCCACCTCCGGCACCCTCTCCGGATCTTGTCAACCTGTCATGTGGACAAGGGAAGATTTTGACGAAATTCTAGGTCAGGGTGAGATACGGCTGAGGAAGGCTCTAGGAATGACAGAGGACGATATCATTCAAGCCCTTGCGGGTGACTATTGCTGTTTCAAAGGGTGTGAGCTTATCGGTGCCGGTCTTGTAACAGTTATGGCGGGCAGAGGAAATCTCGATTATCAAATAAAATTCGCCCAGGAAGTCGGTGTTACGGTTTTACAACATCTTCCCAGCTTAATGCTTATGTACTTTGAACGAGCCGCTCAGCTCGGAATCGACATAAAAGAATCGAAACTCAGAATGGTACTTACATTCGGAGAAACCCTGGCCGAATCGTACAGAAAAAAAATAGAAGAAAAATACAACGTTTCCATCAGGTGTATCTACAGTTGTGCAGAAATACCTTTTGTAGCGTATGAGTGTCTCGAGAGAGGCGGGATGCACATATTCGGCGATTGGTGCATTGTTGAAGTTGTGGACCCTAAAACGGGAGAGGTCCTCGGCCCCGGTGAAGAGGGAGAGATCGTAGCCACTGCCCTTGTGAATAAGGCGATGCCCTTGATTCGATACAGAATGGGTGATGTGGGGAGCATGTTGCCTTATGAGCTTTGCCCTTGCGGCCGAACACACCCAAAGATTTCAGCCATTAAGGGAAGAGTTGTTCATATTATAAATATTGATGGGAAGAAAATCATGCCCATTGATGTGGAGGAGATGGTAGCCTCCACTGAAGGGCTGGGAGATGAGTACCAGATAATTATGACGGAATCTGGAAAACATGACAAACTCAAGGTCAAGGCGGAGCACAGGCCTGAGGTGGAGGATCTCAGAGCCTTGAAAAATAGATTTGAGCAAGCGCTTACGAAAAATCTTGGCGTAGAGAGTGAGGTGGAGTTGGTTCCCATGGGAACTCTGGGCCGCCCCTTATTTAAGGCTCAGCGAGTGATTACTGTCTAGACGGATCACATTAGGAAAGGAGGAACAGTGATGGCAGAGGAAAGGAAATATTGGAATGAAAAAGTGGAGACAATGCCCATTGACAAACTTAAAAAGCTTCAAGAAGAGAAATTGCAGCAGATAGTGACAATGGCCTATGAAAAAACAGCCCTCTATCGACGGAAGTTCGACTCTGTCGGCGTAAAGCCCCAGGACATAAAGACAGTGGATGACCTTCAAAAACTTCCCTTCACGGAGTATATTGAGGATTTCTGCAACACTCCCATGGAAGAAAAGATGACCGTACCCATGGAGGAGATCAAGATAGTCAGTTCCACTTCAGGCACTGTTTCGGGCTTTACTCAACCTTTCCTCATGACAAAGCAGGAATGGGAAAACCTGCGTGATTTCGAAGCGAGATTTCGCTGGACCATTGGAGTGAGACCGAATGATGTGGCCTTTGTGCTGACGGGTTTTGACTGTTGTCCTGAAGGGTATAAGAATTTAGGGGCTACATTTCTGCTGGGCCACTGCGGCAGACGAAACATGGACCACCAAATAAAACTCATAGATGTCATGGGTGTCACGGTACTGGAACATCTACCGAGTCTGGTTCTGATGTATTTTGCGCGAGCCAAGGAGTTGGGTATTGACATCAAAAAGACCAAACTCCGGCTCGTTTCAGGTGTTGGAGAGGGTTGGGCCGAAACATACAAAAAGAAGGTGGAAGCAGAGTACGGTCTCCCATTCAGAACGGGGTACGGTTCAGTGGAAGGAGGCGGTGTTGGTGCTGAGTGTGAGATGGGTGGTGCCATGCATATTTTCAGTGACTGCTGCATCTTTGAGGTCATCGACCCTGATACAAAGAAGGTTCTTGGCGTGGGGGAAGAAGGGGAGTTGGTCTGTACCTCATTTGTCAACCAATCAATACCGAGTATCAGATACAGGATGGGAGATGTAGCAAAGATACTTCCTTATGAGCCATGCGCATGCGGCAGAACCCATCCAAAGATATCCATGGTTCGAGGCAGGGTGGGCCAGATCATGAAGATCAATGGCAAGAAGATCCTCCCCATAGATATTGAGGAAGTTGTGGCCAGTACCGATGGACTTGGAGAAGAATATCAAATCATATTGCCAAAATCCGGTCCAATACAGACTCTGGAGGTAAAAGCAGAGCACCGTCCTGAAATCCAAGATGTGACCGCCTTGAAGAATCGATTTGAGGAGGCTATCTACAATCAGTTGGGAATAGAGAGCAAAACCGAGCTTGTCCCACAGGGAAGCCTGTCAAAAGCCATATTCAAAGCACAAAGAATCGTGACCGCTCAGTAATCCTTATCTTCCAGAGATCTGTGCCGGAATGGAACAATGTATAAATTCTATGAGTAATCAGTACTGATAATGAAATTCCACTTGCTGGATGTTTCAATGATGTTGAAGGAAAAGCAAGAAAAAACAGCAGAGAGAGTGAGGGTGATCGATCGATCACCCTCACTTAAAAAACTCGAAAGCAAAGAGAAGAGATGAAGTCTCACACCTTGATTCTGATCTATTCCGACCACCGAGTCTGATTATACGAGTTACTTCTATGAGTCTGCAAGCATACTCCTGAAGGGGAAATTCTCACCTCACACTGAATCCCTGATCTTCACAACCGAAAGTCGTTTCATTGTTTCTGCTTTGAGAAAAATAGTAACAATTTGGCTTTATGAAAAAAATAATGGCATCAATGACAGCCAAATTGTAATAGGCCCGAAACTTGTGGCCAAAGAGAGTGAAGAATGAAGAGCACAGCGCTATTCAATGAAGCATCTCCATTTTGAGAGAAGGAAGTTCTCTCTCAGACGGAAAGGAAAGGAGGACACATCATGGCAGAAGTAAGGAAATACTGGGACGAAGAGTTGGAGACGATGTCTCTAGACGGTTTGAAAAAATTGCAGAAAAAACGTCTCCAGGAGATGGTTGGCCGTGCATATGAAAAAACCAGGTTTTATAGACGGAAATTCGATGAGGCAGGCGTGAAATCTTCAGATATCAATTCATTAGACGATCTGAGTAAATTGCCTCTTATCCACTCTTCTGAGGATTTCCGCAAGGCACCAATACTTGACAGATTGGCTGTGCCCATGGAAGAGGTGAAATATTTGGAATCAAGCTCGGGTACTACAGGCGTTCCCATGGCTCTTTTATGGAGTGGCAGGGATTGGAAGAACCTCATGGATGCAGAGGCAAAAGCCAGATGGACAATGGGGGCCAGACCATCTGATGTAGTCCATGTTCTGACCGGCTTTCCATGCTGACAGGCGGGTTATCAGAACCTTGGTGCCATGGTCATGGCATTTAGCGCGGGAAGGGGAGTTTTGGATAATCAGATATTACTCGGTCAGATGGTCGGTGTTTCGGTAATCGAATATTTACCAAGCCTTGTGTTGAAGTACTTTGAAAGAGCCATAGAGATGGGGTATGATATTAAGAACGGCAGTATTCGACTCATCTCAGCTCTTGGAGAAGGTTGGGCCGAGGCGTATAAGAAAAGGGTCGAGGCCGAATACAATGTTACCCTCAGAACCCTTTACGGTTCAGTAGACGCAGGCCTTATCGGCGCTCAGTGTGAAGCAGGGGATGGGTTACATACCTTTCTGGACCTGGTCATAACTGAGATCATTGATCCGGAAACGGAAGAGGTCTTGAGTCCAGGACAGGAAGGAGAACTTGTAATCACCCTCCTGTGGCCTGATGCAACGCCTATAATCAGGTACCGCACTGGTGATGTGACACAAATCCTTCCTTATGAACCATGCCCCTGCGGCAGAACGCATCCCAGGATGTCCATGGTGAGAGGCAGGGCAATACAGATCACAAAAGTCAAAGGGAAAAACATCCTTCCCATAGACGTTGAGGAGATCATAGCCGTCATTCCTGAATTATCAACCGATTACCAGATAATCGTAGATCATCCTGGTGAGTTGGAGGTATTAAAGGTAAAGATGGAATACAAACCTGGCGTAAAAGACCAAAAGGCCTTGAGGAGAAAGGTAGATGACGCCTTTGAGAAGAGTCTCGGTGTAGAAAGTGAGGTAGAACTTATCCCCATAGGAACACTGGAACGTGATAAATTCAAAGCGACGCGAGTGGTAAAGACATATGATGAGAAATGATCGGCTCACACTGCTGAAAATTTGAGGGGCAGGAAGTACGGGCGATTTCCGAATCGCCCATACTTCCACAGAGGAGAAATTAATTTATTTGTATTCTTAAATACTGATCATGGTCTCACTACACGCTATCGTTCTAACCATAATACTCACTGAATAGAATCAAGTGATTGATATCAAATAGAAAAAACAGGATTTTCCTATACAATCCAGTTATTCATTCTCTCCCAAAGTAAATTCCCATTTGCAACTGACATCCTCAGGAGACTTCCTCGGGGGGCCGTCCAAAAACTTCACTTTTACTCTGGGATCAATACTCTCGGCATACTTTTGGAAGACAGTGGTCCCAACCGGTTCACAGACAAATTCCGTTCGTCCCGCCCTCTCCATGGCTTCAAGGGAAGGACACTTGTAAAAGGCAAATACTCCCTTTGCATCGGACACTTCCTCTATCTGCTGTTCCATGCAAGGAGCAAAGGCAGTGTGTTTCAATGTCTCAATGATACCGGGGATGCCCTCTTCTTGAATATCCATGGTATTTCTCAGTAATCGCGCTTCATAGGGAAAGTATCCCTCCCATGCTTTTGTGTCGATTTCCACAGCATCTTTATACCCGTGCTTTTCTTCAACAGCCAGGAACCAAAAACCATCGAGGGCAAGAAAAAGCCTGGAATAAGCTTTTATCAATTTTATCAGATCCTCCTTAGACAGCTTTGCAAGATCCATTTCATTCATATTACGGCCCTCCTGTTCATAGTGTTTATTCAAAATCATTTCGACTCAGTCAATTCATTGATGGGAATCAGTCAAATGTTTTGACTATCCGTTGCGCCTTGAACTGTGTTTTCATCAGAGTTCCTTCAGGAACAAGTTCAATCTCACAGGGGATCGAATTTTCCTTCTGAAATGCTTTCTCCAATTCTTCTTGTAAAGTTCCAGAGAAGGAAACACCAGACCGACATTCAACCTTTAATTTCAATACATCTAATTCGCCAGGTTCGTCCACAATGAGTTGATACTCACTCCCCAAGCGGGAGTCCGTGACTACAAAATCTTCAACATCACTTGGAAAAACCGTCTTTCCCCGTACTACAACCATATGATACACTCGTCCCCTGACGGGACCTATCCTGGGGTGTGTTCTCCCACATTGACATATCCCTCCGTCCAAAAGCATTGTAACATCTCCTGTTCTGTATCGTATAAGGGGCATTGCTTCTTTGGTCAAGGTCGTTATGACCAACTCGCCCATCTTTCCAGGCCCAAGGGGGGTCAATGTCTCAATATCGATAACTTCAGGAAGATAGTGATCCGCCCAAATATGCAAGCCGTCTTTACAACTACACTCACCTCCTATCCCCATGACTTCAGCAAAGCCATACATGTGAAAAAATTCGATTCCTGTTTCTCTGTAGAGAAGCTCCTTCATAGACACCGACATGGGTTCACCCCCCAAAAGAGCAAGTCTCAGGGATGTGTCTTTCTTGAGATCAATGTCTAACTCGCCCAATCGACGAATAAATGTCAGCACGTAATTAGGTAAGCCGAAGATCACCGTTGACTGCACTGTCTCGGCAAGTTGTATTTGCTGGTCGAGT
The DNA here is from genome assembly GCA_034190725.1 of Thermodesulfobacteriota bacterium. GTDB lineage: Bacteria > Desulfobacterota > UBA8473 > UBA8473 > UBA8473 > JAXHSZ01. Next base: position 5,454 of record JAXHSZ010000116.1, on the reverse strand, counting down.
ATCATCCTTCCGGCCATACCCGGAACCACCTTTGACGCCAGCTTTTTCATGACGGGGACACTCGCATCCCAGGGCATAAGGAGCTGAATGATATCATCGGGCCTTATCCCGGTCATTCTGCCGACCCTTGCAAAGAGATTAAATCCCTCTTCTACATCCTTTTCGGTGGTCATCACCGGCAAGGTTGTCCCGGAAATGGTCCCCGAAGTGGTCACAATCTCAGTCACAGACTCCCAATCCACTGCCAATTTGTCCTCCATGGGGGTCACGGCGAACTCTTCCAAGTAACTGGTGAAGGGTAATTTTGACAGGTCTTCCAATGATGCAATATCATCAGGGTGAATATGTGCCTCAGTAAATTTTTTCTTATAGAATGCAGTCTTATCGTAAACATACTCCACGGCCTTCAAGAACCTTTCTTCTTGAATAACCTTGAGTCTGTCCAAGGGCATCATCTCGATCTCAGGTTCCCAGTACATCTCCATGTTTTATCCTGTAATCCTCCTTCTTGCTGGTGTTTACCATGTAAATCCCTAACTTCTCATCCTCTTATTATGCGCTGTGCCTTCCACATGGTCTTTGGAAGTCCGCCTGGGGAAATCATCTCAGTTCTTGTCTTTACGGACAGGAAGGCCTCTATCTCTTCCTCAAGTTGGGACTTCAGTCGTTTGGGATCATCAACACCCTCAGAGTATTCCACCTTTACGTCAAGAACTTCCTGTTCGCCCGACTGACTTGCTATTATCTGGTATTCACCCGTAAAACCGGGTATTCCACCCAACACTTCCTCAATATCACTGGGCAATACCTTCACACCCGCCACTTTAGTGATGTGGTCTACCCGACCTCTGATCCCTGATATCCTAGGATGGGTCCTGCCGCATCCACATACTCCATTGTCCAGAATTTTAGCCACATCCCCTGTTCTGTATCTTATGAGAGGCATGGTTTGACCGGCGAGATTTGTTATGACGACCTCCCCTTCTTCACCTGTGGGAAGGACTTCTCCTGTTTCCGGGTCGATTATCTCAACAATGCTGTAGTCCGACCAGATGTGTATGCCGTTTCTCTCTAGACATTCCCCCCCTCTGCCCGGTAATTCAGCCAGCCCATAAGCATTGTAAAATTTCATGCCCAATTCATCTTCCATCTTTTTTCTCACTGATTCGGCCCATGGTTCCCCGACGAAGATCCCCATTCGAAGACTGCTGTTCTTTAAATCGATACCCAGACTCTTCCCCCTTTCAAAGAGTGGAAGGATAAGACTTGGCAGCGTAAAAACACCCGTTACTTTAGCTTTCTCAATAAGCCTTATTTGATTATCCGGTATGGTGGCCGATCCAAAGCCGGGTATAAGCTTGGCGCCCAATTCTATAATGCCCATTATCCATACATCGTTGGACACAAGAAGAAAGAGAGTGTCCTCAGGAGTAACCCCAGTGAGATAAAGGAATCTAATTACTAAGGATATAATCCTCTTATGTTCCTCCTTTGACATCAAGACCAACTGTGGGGAACCAGAGAGAGTTCCCGAGGTGTTCCATATCACGGCAACCTCATTCATCGGCACCATCAGTTTTTCCTCAACCGGGGTCGCCACAAAATCCTCCTTGTACTGTGTGACCGGAAGGTTCTTCAGGTCATTGAGACTCTTTATGTCCTCCGGTCTGATTCCCACTTCGTCAAACTTCCTCCTATACAGGGCAGTTTTCTCGTAAGCATCCTTCACCAACATCTTGAGTTTCTCTTCCTGAATTTTTTCAAGTTTCTCCGCCGGTGCAGTCTCGATCTCCGGTTCCCAGTACATTCCGTTCTTCTCCATCCACTATTCTCCTTTCTCTATGACGAATTGAATTGCACAAAAATCCACATATTCCCATACAGCTAAAACAACCATAAATTCTCCCTTGTTCTTATTACAAGGCAGTCGATTACCCTGTGTCGGTTTCGCTTTCTGAAAAGAGTCTCTTCAACATCAATCAGATTTTTGTCATGAGACTTATCTTTTCCTCCTTTGGTATTTCCAGACAGCCGCGTTGTGTTCTCTGAGACTGCTGGAGAAATGGTGAGTTCCGTCATTCTTGGAAACAAAATAGAGATAGTCCACATCGGCTGGATAAAATACAGCTCTGAGAGAAGCCTCGCCGGGATTAGCTATAGGTCCCGGAGGAAGGCCGGAATAGAGATACGTATTGTACGGTGAGTTTATCTTCAGATGCTTGCTTGTCACTTTGCCCCTGAAGTCGACAATGCCGTAAACAGCCGTAGGATCGCTCTGAAGTCTGATTTTCTTTTTCAGTCTATTCTGAAATACGGCTGAGATAAGAGGACGTTCACTGTGGGTTCCTGTCTCTTTTTCTATTATGGAAGCAAGGATTACGACCTCCTTCATAGTGAGTCCCAATTCTTTTGCCCTCTCAGCATAATTCCGGGAATAAATATCCTTAAACCGAAGCACCATAACTTTGATGATCTCTTCAGTCTTCATGTAGAGAGGTATCTTATATGTGTCGGGGAAAAGATACCCCTCAACACTTTCTCCCTCAATCCCCAATGACGATACAAAAGCCGGATCCATTGATTTCTTTAAGAAGGCTTCCTTGCCCGCGAGGTTGGAAGAGTCAAAAAGGTCGGCAATCTGATAGATATTGTACCCTTCCGGAATTGTAATGGGATGCTCTATCACATCCCCTCTTACCAGGGTATTCATGACATCCAGGGGCAACATGGATGTGTTCAGGCGATATTCTCCCGCTTTAATCTTTTTGGTTACCTGGTAATACCTCACCAATAAGGAAAATCTTCTTACCCCTCTTATTATCCCTTCCTTCTCTAGAATCGAAGCGACTTCAGCGAAGCTCATTCCCGGATAGACAGTTATGATTTTAGGGATTTCTAGGGAATCAGGGGGGGTTGAAAGGTAAGTAGTAATACTTAATGTTACCAATAATCCAAGGACAATCAGCAACATGAGGAGATAGGAGATGGCTCTCTTCATTGCAGTCTACCTTGATCTGCTATCCAGGTACCCTTGTAAAATAAATACCGCAGCTATCTTGTCGATTACCTTCTTTCTCTTCTTGCGACTGAGGTCAGCCTCCAACAGAGCTCTGTTGGCTGCCATTGTAGAAAGCCTTTCATCCCACGTGGTTACGTGGATTTTAAGTTTTTGTTTTATATTCTCTGCAAAAGCAAGTACTTCCTGAGCCTGTACACCGATGGTACCGTTCATGTTTTTCGGAAGCCCGACTACGATTCTCGAGGCTTCGTATTCATCAATGAGTCTCTTGAGTTCTTCAAGGTCATGGGCAAGACTTTTGCGAGCTATGGTTGAAACTCCATGGGCCGCAATACCCATAATATCACTGACGGATACGCCAATAGTCTTGCTTCCCACATCTAAACCCAATATCCTCATTTTTTTTCCTTCCCGAAACTCATAATTGTCACATATCATTCCTTCTGTAGGGTGACTTTTTTACCTTCTCCATAACCAGTGTCTCTACCAAAATAAAGTTTTTTCCTTTAAAGTCCTGAAAGACGAAAATATCAACCGTTATTATTCGACAAATGTACAATCATACGGATTAAAGTCGATGTCCTATAGTATCTTAAGCGCAACCCCGAGTCAAGGTATTTGGGATTTTTTACATCTTGTGTTTATCCATAAATGGTTCTTTTCCGCAACCTTTGAGTCAGGTTCGTATGTATTCTTACATTAAAAATAGTTATCTTCCTTGACCTTTCAAAATATCTCATTTCTGTATGGATGTATTTTCAATTTAAAATGGAAAGAACCTAAAGTTTTTAATCAATGTGCCGATACAAATAAATGATAGGGTATAAAGGTTTTACCTATTTGTGCAATAAAACCTTTTCATAAAGGATGGGGATATGACAATAATAGCAGAAAATCCGGTTAAAAATTTAACCGTCTCGAGAAACCAAGCATTAAATGATCCAAAATCGTCCAAATCTTTAAACAAAACGTTCCAACAGTCAAGTACGTCAAAACAGGTCGTTGAAACCGATAATTCCCAGGTAAACTACCAGGATAAAGTCGACAGTCAAGAAGATAATGTTAAAATCCAGAACCTTCACAGATGGTCAATGGAAGACGGTTCTGATCAGAGTGCTGCGAATGTGGAACAAGCCCAAAAGTGGGTGGAAGAAGTCAAAGGGATGATCAAATCTGAGAATGAAATATCACGAATCAACAATATACACACTCTCAACCACGAAAATGTGGTGAGGTTTCTGATTTAGTGCCCATTCATAAATGGCATTTTCCCCAATATCAGCATCAGACTCAAATGTAGGGGCACTTTCTTCCTCCAATGTATTCGTTCATTTTCATCTTTCCTGACATTACGAAAAATTGCCATTTATGGATGAACACCCGGTGTAATTCTAACGTTTCACATAAATTGAGACCCTTTTTCCTATTTGGCCCACAGAAGATAGCTTTCTAAAGGCTTTGTGCTCTATGTAACCAATGAGTATTGCTCCCGGTTCCATCTCACGGGCAAGTTTTTCTTCCAAACGGCCCTCCTCAAAGCTGCCACCCATAAAATAGTATATCGAATCGAATCTCGAAAAGTCAGCATTAAAGAAATCACCACGCATCAATTTTGTTTCCGAAAGATCAAATCCTTGAGAAAGTTTCTCTCTCGCCTTGATACTTGATTTGAATATATCCCCATCAAACTCGATCCCCGTTGATATGGCTCCGAAAAGAGTTGCTAAAAAAACAACTCTTCCGTCGCCACTTCCCAGATCCAGAAAACGAATTCCGGGCTTCAATACTTCATTAAAAGCCTTCAGTATATTAGGATCCTTTATTTTGGTCGGTACAAAGATTCCTTTTTCAGCATAATAACCACCCGATTTCACGTTAAATAGTTGATTCTCCACCTTTCTTGGGAGGAATTTATCGCAGACTGTTATAATTGTATCCAACATTTCCTCTGTAATGATTCGATCTGACTGTGTATGAAGAGGAAAAATACCTTCTATTGATGTAGACTGATCCGCTGCAATGGCACAAGGCAAGAAAGAGCAAAACACGAGTATACATTCTGAGATCAATAAATAAAATCTCTTTTTAAGGGAAAAAGCTTTAAATCCATCCATTATAAATGCCCCCCTGAAGTTGCTTAATTTTGAACCAAGTAATCTTAAGTACTTAACTCCTTTTGACTATACCCATAAACAGTTTCTTGTCAAGCACAAATGTCATGTTATTTGAACTGTATATCTTGTCAGCTAATCCATTCAGATTGTGACATAATATTATTTCCCCGGTTTCCATGATGCCAATATCTCAACTCTGCTTTAACATTACTTTGCAGGCTTGACATTTCACTGGTCTTGAAATAATCTATTTTTATCATGATGAAAATACTTCATGCTGTTTATAAAAAAAGTTTCAACGGAACTTCTGGGATATATCAG
>JAXHSZ010000115.1:0-6511 GCA_034190725.1 Thermodesulfobacteriota bacterium | reverse complement strand
ATTCGTCTTTAAAGGCAAGTACAGGGCTGTGCTGATCAACTACCCTGACCGCGCCCAAAAAGAGTCTCTCCTCAGGGGTTTGGGAGTGTCGGGTAAAAAGATCAGATGTTTCTCTTATGGGAGAAGGTGTTGAAACAAATTCTCCAAAATCTCAAGACCGGAATCACTGAAGTGGTTGAAGTCCCTTGCCCTGCCTTGATGCGTGGACAAATAATGATCCGTACGACGTGTTCACTCATTTCCGCCGGAACGGAACGGATGCTTGTGGATTTCGGAAAAGCAAGCTGGATCAACAAGGCCCGTCAGCAGCCGGACAAAGTGAGGATGGTTCTTGATAAGGTCCGTACAGATGGGTTTACACCGGCCCTGGATGCGGTGCGCAATAAGCTGGATCAGCCGTTACCGTTGGGGTATTGTAATGTGGGCCGGGTGCATGAAGTCGGTGCCGGTGTAAGGTCGTTTGAGGTTGATGACCGGGTGGCATCTAATGGAAAACATGCAGAGATGGTGAGTATACCGGTGAATCTTTGTTCCAAAATTCCTGCGGGTGTTTCAGATGATGAAGCAGCATTTACTGTTATCGGGGCAATTGCTCTACAGGGTATTCGGCTTGTACAACCGACATTGGGAGAGATGGTTGTGGTAACGGGCCTGGGTCTGATTGGTCTGGTTGCAGTACAGCTTTTGCGCGCTCACGGCTGTCGTGTGCTGGGAATAGATTTCGATGGAAATAGATTGGAATTGGCACGGCAGTTTGGTGCTGAAACGGTTGATCTCAGTAGGGGTGAAGATTCAATAGGCGCAGCACATTTGTTTTCCAGAGGCCGGGGAGTGGATGCCGTCATCATTACTGCGGCCACAAAAAGCAATGAGCCGATGCATCAGGCAGCTGCAATGTGTCGAAAGCGCGGGCGCATTGTGTTGGTGGGGGTGACGGGATTACAACTTCACAGGGACGACTTCTATGAGAAGGAGCTGACCTTTCAGGTTTCTTGTTCTTATGGACCAGGGAGATACGACACACATTACGAGGAAAATGGACAGGATTACCCGATCGGTTTTGTTCGCTGGACAGAACAACGTAATTTTGAAGCGGTTCTCGATATGATGAAGGAAGGACGGTTGGATGTAAAGCCGCTGATTTCGCACCGATTCATCGTAGAGCATGCCACGGAAGCTTACGACTTAGTTGCAGAAAACAAGTCTGCGCTTGGTATAATGCTGGAATATCCGAAATTCCCCGGGGACGTCCAGGAACAAGAAAGGATTCACACCAGAACAATACAGTTGAGTCCCCGAACATCTGAGAGAGCCGGAATTCCAAGTGTGGGATTTATCGGTTCGGGGAATTACGCCATGGGCGTTCTGATTCCAGCATTTAAAAGGGCTGGAGTGCGTTTACGCACAGTTGCATCCAGTACCGGCGTAAGCGGAGTCCATGCAGGTCAGAAATATGATTTCGAAGAAACCACAACTGACATCGAGAGACTTTTAAGTGATTCCGAAGTGGATGCTGTTGTGATTGTCACCCGCCATAACAGTCATGCCGGTTTTGTCATCAAAGCATTAAAAGCAGGAAAACATGTTTTCGTGGAAAAACCACTTTGCCTTAAACCACAAGAACTCAGAGACATAATTGATGCCTACAATGAGATTGGAAATACAACATTCAAGACTAAGAATTGTCCCGTGTTAATGGTTGGTTTCAACAGAAGATTTGCCCCGCAAATACAGAAGATGAAAACGTTACTCGCAAATGTCAAAGGACCGAAATCTTTCGTGATCACCGTAAATGCCGGTGCCATCCCTACAAACCACTGGATACAGGATTTGGAGGTCGGTGGGGGGCGTATCCTCGGTGAGGCCTGTCATTTTGTCGATCTGTTGAGGTTCCTGGCCGACAGTCCGATATTCTCCTATTCACGTTCAGCAATGGATTCGGAAAATGGCGACACAGTGAGCCTGCAATTGAGATTTTCGGACGGTTCAATCGGAACAGTTCATTATTTTGCAAACGGTAATAAGTCATTTCCTAAGGAAAGGATTGAGGTCTTTGCATCCGGTCGAGTCCTGCAACTCGATAATTTCCGCATATTGCATGGATTCGGCTGGCCCAAGTTCAGAAAGATGAAGTTATTGAAGCAGGATAAGGGTCAGAGAGCATGCGCTGCAGCATTTATCAGAGCAGTGCAAAATGGAGGACCACTGCCCATTCCTTTCCATGAAATCTGTCAATCGACGGAAGTGACATTAAATTTAGCATCAGATCATTAAAACAATCCTCGGCTACCTTCATATCTCATGTTGTCTTTTCCCTTTGTAAAATATTGGTACACCCTCCGTCATCTGAAGTTAGTTCAAATATACGGACGATTATGGTTCAAATACTATCGTCCTCAGGTGGATCGAACGGCAGCACCTCCATTACGCAAAAAGACAGGGATGTGGGTTTTTGGATGTTCTCGGCCGCAATCCATGTTTGGACCAAACCGATTCCTTTTCCTTAACCAGGAGCATGATCTGCGGACATCGGAAGATTGGAACAATCCTGAAAGAGACAAACTCTGGCTTTATAATCTGCACTATTTCGATGATCTCAATGCAGTGGGTGCCCAAGATCGTAAACAATGGCACAGTGAATTGATTGTACGGTGGATTTCCGAAAATCCTCCCCCATTTGGGAACGGTTGGGAGCCTTACCCTCTTTCCCTTCGCATAATAAACTGGATCAAATGGGTTCTCAGGGGCAACCAGCCTTCACAGGAGATGGTCCGAAGTATTGCCATCCAGACTCGATACCTTCAAAAGCGCCTGGAAATCCATCTTTTGGGCAACCATTTTTTCACAAATTTAAAGGCTCTTCTCTTCGCCGGATGCTTTTTTCAGGGTTCTGAAGCAGAGAGATGGTTTCATCATGGGTTGAAGGTTATTCAAAAGGAGCTCAAAGAACAGATTCTTGGCGATGGTGGACACTTTGAGAGGAGTCCTATGTACCATGCCATTATACTTGAAGATATCCTAGATGTGGTGAACCTTCTCTGTGTTTATCCGGAAATCAAATCCAACAATATCTTTGGAATCTTAAGGAATTTTGAAAAAACAGCCAAACGCATGCTGGTTTGGTCGAACGTGATGGTCCATCCTGATGGTGAGATTGTTCTTTTCAATGATGCAGCCTTCGGGATTGCTTCTCATTTAAAAAAACTAAAGGATTACGCTTCATCTCTCGGCATAAAAGGTAGAGATCTTCCCCTGCCTGATCTGATGTATCTTCAGGATACTGGTTATGTGCGTGTTAATCAAGGACCCCTGATCTGCTTTTTCGATATAGCTCCCATAGGCCCGGATTATCTCCCAGGCCATGCCCATGCGGATACTCTCAGCTTTGAAATGTCGGTTGGAAATCATCGGGTTTTCGTTGATACAGGCGTATCATCATATGAGGAGACGGTTGATCGTCTTCAACAGCGTCAATCAGTTTCTCATAACACCCTCACAGTAGATCACAAGGATTCTTCGGAGGTGTGGGGCAGCTACCGGGTAGCGCGCAGAGCAGGGGTGCTGACACCTTCCATCAATCAAGAGAATGGTTTCATTATGGTTCGGGCTGCGCATGATGGGTTCTATCGGTTGAAGGACGTAGGGAAACATGAGCGTGAATGGAGGATACGTTCGGATATGATTGAGATGGATGATAAGATTGATGGGGCAGGCACCCATCTTGTGGAGCTCGGTCTGCATGTGCATCCGGAAGTTGAACTCAGGCAAGAAGAATCACACAAGATTCGTCTTTCTGTGCCATCCGGCCATAGAGTGTTGGTGCGAATGGATAAAAGGTTTCAGGTTTCCATAGAACCATGCTCTTACCATCCTGAATTTGGAGTGTCTCACGACACTGTGCGAATTGTGGGGAGTTATGAGGGTGATCTCCCGGCTCAATTTCAAACACAAATGGAGGTCATACAGTGAACTCATCTCATGCGTATTTTTTACATCTTGTTCTCCAGTGATTGATCATACAGTTTTTCCGGTAGTAGGTTTCAGAAGGTCAGAGGGAAGAATCTGAATAGGTCATATTGCGTTACACACCTTTTTCTATTCAGCATGCAACCGTAACTCTATGGTGGGAGAACTGTCTTTACTTAATGAGAATCGCGTTCTTTACAGATCATTTTCGACCCGAACCCAGTGCTCCTGCAGCGCATGTGTATGAGAGATGTAAATTGTGGAGCGAATGGGGGCACCAGGTAACCGTCATAACCAGTGCTCCAAACTTCCCAGAAGGGAAGGTATATGACGGATACAAGAATAGACTGCTGACGATCGAAATCATGGACGGAATCAAAGTTTTGCGAGTAAAGACATTCATCGTCCCTAATGAAGGCTTTTTCCTGAGAACACTGGACTATATGAGTTATACTGTTTCTGCTTCGATATTGACTCTGCTTGAGCCGAAGCCTGATGTAGTGGTATCAACCTCTCCCCATCTGTTCGTTCCCCTTGCAGGTGTTATCTATTCCTCCATGAAAGCGGTTCCCCATGTATTTGAAATCCGGGATCTATGGCCTGCATCGGTTGTATCGACTACAGGAATGCGGAGAGGCTTCACATATCGTCTGTTAGAGAAGATTGAGTTAGGTCTGTATGAAAAGTCGAATCGGATAATTGCTTTCACCAGTATGTTCAAGAGAGATATTGTTGAAAGAGGGGTCCCGGAAGAAAAGGTCGATGTAGTGATCAACGGGGCTAACCTTGAGCTCTTTTCACCGGTTGAAAAGGATGCGGAGGTTCTTGATACCTTTCACCTGCATGACCGATTTATAATCGGTTACCTGGGAACGATTGGACTGGCAAGCGGTCTTGACAACGTTATTTTTGCGGCGGAACTGCTTAAGGATACACCCATTATTTTTTTTCTTGTGGGCGTGGGAGCTATCATGGAGAAACTGAAAAGACTCACAAGGGAGAAAGATCTCTATAATGTTGTTTTTGCAGGAAGACAGTTGAAAGAGGATATGCCTCGATTTTGGAGTGTATGCGACGTGGGATTGGTACATTTACGGGATGACAGTGTGTATACGACGGTAGTACCATCGAAGATCTTCGAATCAATGAGTACCGGAACGCCGATACTGTATGTGGTCCCTGAAGGAGAAGGTTCCTCAATAGTCAGGAAACATAATTGCGGCCTCATTGTACCACCGGAGAGACCTGATGAATTGGCGCGCAGTGCTTTGAAGCTTATGAACGATCATGTTCTGAGAGAAAAATTGGGAAGAAACGCCTTGGAAGCTTCACCTTTGTACTCGAGACAGAGGCAAGCTGAGGGGAGCTTGAACTCATTGATAAAGGCTTGTCAGTCATGAGCAGATTCGTGGTAACAGGAGCTTACGGTTGGATTGGACGTTATGTGAGTTCGACACTTTTTAAATGGGGAGAGGAAGTTCTTGGGATCGATAAATCCCGGCCGAATGATTTATATTCAGATCTCTTTTATAATGCAGATATAAGGAATGTACTTACTGACGATAACAATCTGATGAGGTTTGTGCAGGAAAGTGTGTGTTTGGTTCATTGCGCGGGACTCGCGCATAAGGTACCGAGAAATGAAAGGGAAGAACGCGAGTTTTTCGATGTAAATTCGACTGGAACCAGAAATATCATAGATTTGTGCAATGCAGCAAGTATTCCAAGAATCGTCTATGTGAGTACGATCTCAGTGTATGATTGGGGCTCAGTGCTCACGCAGGCTGATGAGGAGTCTCCTGTGTTGTTGGACAACGCTTATGCAAAGTCCAAATTCGAAGGCGAAAGATTTGTGAGGGAGTCTGGATTGGACTGGAGAATCGCAAGGCTGGCAACTGTATACGGCGCAGGAGACCGTGCAAATTTCTGGAAACTCTCATCGGCGTTGAAACACCGGAGATTTATTTTGCCTGGGAAAGGGGTCGCCAGGAAGAGCGTCCTTCCAATAACTCTTGCTGCAAAGCTTTTAGTCCGGATGGCGATGCAGGAAGAAGTTGTACATAGGATTATAAATATTGCCTTACTCAAGTCACCCGACCTTAGAGAGATTGTGCAAGCATTTTGCGAACAGTGCGGATTTAAAACTCCCATGAGTCTTCCTGTGCCGGTTCTCTCTGGTTTGGGATTGTGCGGTGACCTGTTGAGTCGTTTTTTTTCGGATTTCCCTTTCACATCCACTAGTCTGAGCAAACTGATCCAAGATACGGTAGTATCAACTGCCCGTATGCAGGAGAGTCTTGGCAGCTTTGATTATGGCTCTTTTGCCGACAATCTCAGTGAGAGCGTTTCATACTACCAAGATGAATAGATTGCTTTTCATTCATACTCGCTTACAATAAGTGTTCCCATTGACGCACACAAATCACGAAAAAGAAAAATGACAAATACAGTCTTATTCATCATGTGCCTTTTTTTAGGAGGGGTCGGGGCCTGGCTCATGAGCAAATATGGTCCAATATTGGGGCTTGTAGATGTCCCAAATAAT
>JAXHSZ010000114.1:0-4092 GCA_034190725.1 Thermodesulfobacteriota bacterium | reverse complement strand
CTCCGGGTGAGTTAGCACAACATAACGAAGCCCAGGGTTCGGGAGATAGGGTAAATGCTGCGGTTGTGTAGTGAAAGTTCACGTCCTTATCCGGGGAGATCTGCTCAACATAGCGGCTTAACGGTGTCATCTTATCATCTGGTGAGAGTAATGCCCGGGACATGGTGAAGGGCCGAACACAGAGTAAGGAAAGGAGCCGCTATGAGTTCTCATGACACAAAGAGTCCGAACGGAGGAGTGAGCATGGGGCACGTCATGGAATCGCCCGATCTAAATGATCACCTTCGGCTTTTCAAAGAGCTGTAGATGATTTTTTCTCATACCTAACTACGTTTCGATTAACTCTGTAAACCGCTCCATGCGGCAACGCATGCGGGTTGGTGTGGGAGCTGGGGGAGAAAAACCTTCGGCTACCTGATTGGGCCTTTTCAGAATCAAGGAGACTTTTCTTTGAGTTGTCCTGTAATGAATTTGTGAAGCACGCTTGACATTAAAGTCTGGTAAGGAAGTCCCTCTTGGAGAGCCCTCTTCTGAATATTGACAAGATCTTTCTCCGATATTCTGATGTTGACTCTCCTATCTTTCCTGAAAGTAGCTTTAGCATACTCTTGGTAACGCTTTGCTTCCTTTTCGAAATTAGGGATCGTTTTCCACTCTCCTCGCTCAACAGAATCGAGTAATTCTTTTTCGTCTTTACTTAACTTCATTTTGATTTCCCTCCCAAGTATTTTTTGGTCATTTTTCTGCTTGGGATTATTGTTTTCAAAAACACAATTTTCTCATCCTCGACAAACGGTGCCAAATAGGCATAATCATCGATATTAACAATAAATATTCTCTGGTTTGGATATTTATTTCTATTCGGGTGCTCAATTGTGTCCAGAAGTCCCCCATGATTTATACAGAAAACAACATCTTCAAAAGTTATGCCCCTTTCAGCCCAAAGTTCCATGTTCTTTTCAACATTCCAGTCAAAATATTTCATGTTGCAAACATATCATAATGTGTGCTTATTGTCAACAAATTTGTAAGCATGTAAAGGAGGCACAACATATAGGTTTATCCATTGTCCAGCTTTTTGTAAAGAGAGAAGTTGGAGTTTTAGGAGTAGCCGAGAGTAGAGTAGGGAGTGTTTGATCAGTTGCGGGATGATGAATAAAGTTCTGTCAGTCGCGTTAGCATTTTTTTTACCATATCAATATCTATATGGATTATAAAGATTTTTTGTATTCAAGAGGTTAGATTAACCATCCAAAGATGCCGGCGAGGCAAGTAAGAAGAACAAAAGAAATTATGTTTAACTTGTGGATTCCCCATAGATCACAACTTCTCAGAAAGACGCTTCATGGAATAAACGCCTTCCAAACCTTTGATTCCTTTGGGGACTTTTTCATTTTTTGAAGAGAAATGGTGCTTGAACTGCTCATAGTATCTCTGTACAAATACCTTGGTCCCTATTATCCCACTGTCCGTAAAATACCTGGTTCTGTATCTGAACCGGTCAACACGATTTATCTCGAAACCTTTTGATCTCTCTCTTTCAATACCGGAAAGAGATCCCTTCTCGTATACATATTCACGATAATTTCTCAGCCTCTCATCATTTGTTTTTATTCCGAATTCCTGTAAACCAAAGTCAAGGGAGAGAAGAGTATCATTGTTATTGGTTTGTATGTGATATCCAAAGGAACACCAGCGATACTCTTCCGGTCTCTCACATATTCCTGCACGGATAGGATTAAGATCAATATGCGCCAGACAGTTGATCAAGGTTTCTCCGTTCTCTACGATGATACTTTTGAACCTGTCTGACCAGAAGAATCCTTTTCTGTGGTGGAGTTTGTTGTAAAACCTGGAGAATCCCTGTTTGATTTCCTTGACATACTCAGACAGGTTTGACCACTTTTCTCTGAAGGAGGGGATCTGTCCGTCAGTCAATTCTCTTTTACCATCGCCGTAATACAACTGAAACCGTCTTCGTATTTCGTCATCTGTATACTTTTCCCCTGTGTGCATCCTCACCACAAGATGAAAATGGTTTCCCATGAGACAAAAGCCCAATACTTCGGCAAAGTACACTGAACTGAGTTTCTTGATGATTTTGAGTAAGTATCCTTTCTCAACATCCCCGATTACATATCCGTCAAGAGCTGTTCTAGATATAACATGATACACCATATCTTCTCCCTTGACGATCATCCTGGCAATTCTTGGCATTTATTTCCCTCCTTGAGTATTCTGTTTTCGTGAATTTCGGTTTATATCATAAGTTGGGATTCAATGCAAGTATAATTTGCCTGTCCCAATATACCAATTGAGCAGAAGTCAGCAGAGGCCATAGTAGCCAAACGCCCGGGGTAATGCCCGGGACAGGGTGAAGGGCTGAACACAGAGTAAGGAAAGGAGCCTCTATGAGTTCTCATGACACTATGAGTCCGAACGGAGGAGTGAACATGGGGCACGTCATGGAATCGCCTGACCCAAATGATCACCTTCGGCTTTTCAAAGAGCTATGCGTGATTATTTATTACCCGATTACGGTCCGGTAGACTCTGTGAGCCGCCCCGTGCGGACCCGCATGCGGGGTGGCCGGGGGAGGGGGAGTTAAAATCTCCCCTTTACCCGATTAGGTTTTTTAGATATATGAAAATTATCTGATACAAAATTCTCTGGTTTTTAAATTGTATTTTAGTATTCTTTCATATCGACTCTCAATAATATATAAATAGGTTCCACTATTATCGGATGAAATTCTTTGTATATCCACTACTCCGAGTTCCTTGCCTCTCATTTCTTCTTTAAATTTTAGGTTGATATTCTTATCGTAAATATAAATGCTGTCTCTATCAGCAACAACAAATCCATCTTCTGTTGCCACAATAGATCTAACTTTAGAATCTATTTCTATTTCTTTATAAAAAGCTTCGTTACAATTTTGATCAAATATTAGAATCCCATTACGGTTAACATATGTCTTTCGACTCTTATCCCAATTAGGATTAAAATATGAGTAGGCAACTATAATCATGTCATCAGTTGCTGAGTCAATATCGATCAATTGAATATCACCTTCAAACTGAGTACTGTTTTTATTAGGTACTTTTTGTTTGCACAATATATTGCCGTCTAAATCATATTTAAATAAAAAGGGTTTATAAACGACGATTATAAACACTCCTTTATTTTGTCCAAGAGCAAAGCGCACATCTCCGCCAGGTAGACCATTAATTGAAATTCGATTTTTGTTATAGTATAATTTTCTTCCTTTGAAGGAGTATAGATTCCCGCTCTGGTCAATCTCAATATCTATCCAACCGCCTGAGCCACCGCCGCCTATTTTGATTTTTTTTCTTTTTGTGAAAGCTTATGAATAGTTCTGTGATATCCATTGGCAACAAAGACGCTGTTTTCTTGATCAATTGCGATATCATGTGGAGATATAAATCCTGTATACCAGACACCAGGTACGTATTTATCTAAGCGTTTAATATATTCTACTTCTTCTGCCACCATTTTTTTTAAAAGTTTCGTTTGGTGAAAATCAACTTGATAATTACCTCTGGCTTTTTTAGCTTCTTCATACCTTAAATAATATGTTGCCGGTATTTTTTCGAGTTCAATTATAGACGATTTTTCCCTGACCAATAGAAACCTGTAACCAGGCTTAAATACAATCGGATTGTTTTCGCTTATTGGAGCAAAGAATGGAACGCCAACATGCAATATTCTTTTAAAGATAGAAATATTGAATTTTCCATCTTTATCTGAAAGAGTCTCTTCAAAAGTTACAGGACTACTAACCCTACCGGCAGGTGTTACCCAATCCCTTTCCCAAGATCTGATTATTACTGCTCTCTCTATAGGGCTACCTGTTTCTTTATCAAGAATTTTTCCTGACCAAGCAAATAAAGGTGATTCAAATATTGTTATTACGAAGATTGAAAGAAAGATTGTTAAAAGGGTTTTGTATGTATATTTCCTCTTCATTTTGCTTATTTATAATCTTTTCCGGAAACCTAATGGCGTTGACCAACGGCCATTCGGCCGGGCGCGAACTCGCTCGCGGTCAGACAGATGGCTGTTGGTCTAATG
>JAXHSZ010000113.1:0-2705 GCA_034190725.1 Thermodesulfobacteriota bacterium | reverse complement strand
AGGGTGATATTCGAACCATCCTGGGAGCAAATGGAGCAGGGAAGACGACCATCCAGAAGACAATAATGGGGCTTCTGGATGATCAGCCGGAGAAAGGCACAATCGAGTTTTTAGGCAAGAGAATCGATGGGATGGATACGGAGGATATCGTTCGTCTCGGCATATCGTATGTTCCCGAAGGGAGGGAAATTTTCCCTGAACTCACGGTCTTTGAGAATCTGAAGATGGGCGCATATTCTCGTCGGGACAGGGATGGAATCAAAAAAGACTACAACCGTGTCTATGAACATTTCCCTGTCCTTGCCGATAGAAGGAGCCAACTGGCAGGGACCCTGAGCGGAGGAGAACAACAAATGCTGGCCATGGGACGCGCCCTCATGGCCAGGCCCACACTCCTCCTCTTGGACGAACCTTCCCTGGGACTCTCTCCCGTTCTTGTAAACAATATATTTGAGATTATAAAATCCATCAACAGTGAAGGGGTGACTATCTTGTTGGTAGAACAGAACGCAAGGATGGCCCTCAATATTGCGGATTACGGGTATGTACTGGAAAACGGCAGGATTGTCCTGTCGGATCAAACAAAGATACTGATGGAGAACGATGATGTAAAGGAGTTCTACCTGGGGATAAAGGAGCAAGAATCTGTGAAAGGGTATCAGAGATACAAGAGAAAGAAGAGGTGGCGGTAGATTTTTAATACATGGAGTCTATCACGTCCTTGTACATCTCATTGATGTACTTTCGCTTCACTTTCATTGTGGGGGTCAACTCCCCATCTTCCTCGTCCAGTCTCTTGTCAAAGAGGGTAAACTTCTTTATGGTCTCCACATGTGCCAATGTCTTGTTTACCTTTTCCACCTCTTTTGCAATCAACCGCGTAATCTCCGGGTTCTTTGAAAGATCGGCATAGGTTGTGAAAGGGATGCGGTTATCCTGAGCATACTTCACCACATTATCCTCATCGATCATAATCAATGCGGTCAGGTACTTTTTCCTGTCTCCGATGACTATGGCATCGTTAATATACGGACTGAATTTCAGCTGATTTTCAATATTTTGAGGTGAGATATTCTTGCCCCCTGCAGTGATGATGAGATCCTTTTTCCTGTCGGTGATTTTCAGGTATCCTTCTTCATCCAATTCCCCCATGTCTCCTGAGTGCAACCAACCATCCCTCAGTGTTTCTCGGGTTGCTTCTGGATTCTTGAAGTACCCCTGAAAGACATTGGGTCCTTTGACGAGTATTTCTCCATCGTCCGCTATCCTGATTTCAACACCTGGGATGGCCTGACCTACAGTGCCAGTCTTTATATTTTCACCCAGATGGATACTGGTTGGGCCGCAATCCTCTGTTTGGCCGTAGATCTCCCGGAGAGGGATACCTATGCCATGATAATACCGCAAGACATCAGGAGAGATTGGAGCAGCACCTGATATGGCAAGCCTTACCCTGTCGAATCCCAGCTTCTCTTTCAATTTACGAAATATGCTGAAATGAACCAAGAGAAAGATACCCCGCAAAAGAAGAGGCACCTTCTTGTTAGCCAGTTTCAATTCTGTGTCCTTTGCGCCGATCTTCAAGCTTATATAATAGAGAGATCTTTTCAACCATGTGGCATCACTCATACGTATTGCAATGGTGGAGTAATATTTCTCCCATATACGCGGTACGGCAAAGAAGACTGTTGGAGAGACTTCCACCATATTTTGAGTGACAGTATCGGTATTCTCAATGAAATTGACTGTATATCCATATCTTATTGGACAAAAGACCGAAAACATCCGTTCCGCTATATGCGAAAGGGGCAAGAAGGACAACAACTCATCACTTTCATAGAATGGAGTTGCTTCTCTCAGCGCTTCGGTTGTCCAGAGGATGTTGGCATGGGATAACATGGCTCCTTTTGGAGGACCGGTGGTGCCGGATGTATAGATCAATAATGCAGTGTCCTCAGGATTCGGTTCATTCAGGTGAGTCTCAAAGAGGGCAGGATCCCTCTCATCCAAATCTCTCCCTGATTGAGCAAGCTCTTCAATACTCATGACCATAGGGTCTTTGAAGTGCTTGAGCCCCTCCATATCAATGATAATGATCTTTTCCAGGTTGGGCAGGTTATCCCTTGTCTTCAATACCTTATCCAATTGTTCCTCGTCCTCTGCAATGTGAAATCTGGCCTCTGAATGCTGTATAATATATTCACATTGCCCAGGAGAATTTGTTGTATATATGGCGGATGTAATCCCCCCTGCAGACATAATGGCCAAATCCGCATAGAGCCATTCCGGACGGTTTTCACCGATCAGGGTGACACATTCGCCCTTTTTCAATCCGAGGGAGAGAAGTCCTAAAGCGATGTGCTTTACATTCTCAGCGTACTCTCTCCATGATATGTCGGTCCATATGCCATACTCCTTCTTTCTCAGGGCAACCCTCTCGTCATATTTTTTTGCGGTTGTTTGAAATAGAGTAGGAATGGTGTCTTCTCTCACATATTCTCCTTTCCGTGGGGAATGTCATTTCGTAGCTGTTCACTGGTTTGAGTTTCACAGGTCTCAGGTGTCTGGTTTCAGGTTCAAGAAAGAACGAAGTGATAACCTATGATCTTGAGCGAAGAGTATATTTCTAGTCTTTTCTCTTCTGACATCTGAAACCTGACACCCGAAACCAAGATTGGAGTTTTCATGATCATACATCTTCTCTA